>CAYQRR010000263.1:0-4291 GCA_964419635.1 uncultured Chitinophaga sp.
TTTTCAAGGGAAGTGGAATGACTTTACTTGGAAAACTACGGCTACTGAAGTGAGAAAACTTGCTGCAGCATTGCAGCACTACAACTTGCCGCCTAAATCTAAAGTGGCTTTAGTTTCTAAAAATTGTGCGCACTGGCTGATTGCCGATATGGCAATAATGATGGCGGGCTATGAGTCGGTTCCGGTTTATCCAAACGTGGGAGCAGATACATTGTCGTATGTGTTAAAGCATAGCGAAGCCAAAATTCTACTGGTTGGAAAGTTAGATGATTGGAATTTTATGAAAGCCGGAGTTCCTTCCGATGTTCAGTGCATCAGTTTTCCATGGTATGGGCCAAAACAAGATGGCTTTCATTATTGGGAAGAAATCGTAAAGAATGTGGAGCCACTTGCAGGAAATCCCGATAGAGATTTGCAAGATGTAATGACCATTATTTACACGAGCGGCACCACTGGCAACCCGAAGGGAGTAGTTCACACATTTTTCAATTTTGCTTGGGCCATCGAAACAGGTAAAAAATCGTTTGGCTTAGTGGATGGACAAGATCGTTTGTTTTCCTATTTGCCTTTATCGCACATTGCTGAGCGCATGCTGATTGAACAAGCAGGCATCTATTGCAATAGCGAAATATGGTTTGCAGAATCACTGGATACGTTTGTTCCTAATTTGGCTGAGGCGCAGCCAACTATTTTCCTAGCAGTGCCCCGAATCTGGACAAAGTTTCAAATGGGTATTTTAGCCAAGTTGCCTCAAAAGAAACTGAATGTGCTTTTATCCATCCCGGTTATTAGTGGAATCATTAAATCGAAAGTTCGGAAAGGGTTAGGGTTAAATAGTTGTCGGCATTACATCACCGGTGCAGCACCCATTTCTCCATCGCTCGTTAACTGGTGGGCTAAGTTAGGCGTGGCTATAGAGGAAGTGTATGGAATGACAGAGAACTGTGCTATTTCGCACGTTAATAAGCCACCACAATTTAAGATTGGCACACAAGGCATTCCATTTCCGGGGGTAGAAGTTAAATTTTCGGAGGCTGACGAAATTTTAGTCAAGGTGCCTTGCAACATGGTGGGCTATTACAAAGAACCGGAAATGACGGCAGATACTTTGCGTGGCGGATGGCTACACACAGGTGATCGTGGAAAAGAAGATAACGATGGGTTTTTGAAAATAACCGGTCGCGTAAAAGAAATCTTTAAGACCGATAAGGGGAAATATGTAGCACCGGCTCCTATAGAAATGAAGCTTTCTAAAAACCAGCACATCGAACAAATCTGTGTGGTGGGTGCCGCACTTCCACAGCCTATTGCGTTGATTGTGTTGTCCGCTGATGCCAAAGCTAAGGACTGGGATTTGTTACATGAATCGCTTAGCGTTACCTTGAATGATACAAATGCCGAATTAGAGAAACATGAGCGTTTACAAAAGTTGGTTGTTGTAAAAGATGACTGGACCATTGAAAATGGCTTACTCACCCCAACACTTAAAATTAAACGCGGTCCCATCGAGGATCGTTACCACGCCAGCTATAGTTTTTGGTATGCAAAGGCAGAGGCCGTTGTAATGGAGTAATTGGTTTGCAGATAAAATAGAAGAGATTCAGGTCTTGTGTTCATTGCTTGCCTATATGAGCTGGTTGAGCTTGATTCATTTATTTTATCATCGCCTGTGTTTCACAATCTTTTTTTCCTTTCTCCATTCTAACCGATGCACATGAAATTCGAAGAACTAAATCTTAATAAACAATTACTCGAGGCACTGAGTGATTTGGGCTATGTGCATCCCACGACTATTCAGCAAAAGGCGTTCTCCGTTATTATGTCCGGAAGAGATGTAGTCGGTATAGCACAAACCGGTACCGGTAAAACGCTTGCGTATTTGCTACCGATGCTGCGGCAGTGGGAGTTTTCCAAAGATCGTTCTCCCAAAATAATTGTTATGGTCCCCACAAGAGAGTTGGTGATGCAAGTGGTGGAAACAGCGCAGAAGTTGAGTGCCTACATGACCATTACAGTAAAAGGCGTCTATGGCGGAACTAATATCCGTACGCAGATGGCGCATATAAATGAAGGTGTTGACATGTTGGTGGCTACTCCGGGTCGGCTACTTGATTTAATACTGAATGGCACGGTGAATTTGAAGCTCGTCAAGCGACTGGTCATTGACGAAGTAGATGAAATGCTCAGCATTGGATTCAGCTATCAGCTATCTACTATCTTAAATTTAATGCCGCCACGAAGGCAGAATTTGTTGTTTTCTGCAACCATTACACCAGAGGTGGAGAATTTGATGAATGACTATTTTAATTCGCCACAACGTATTGAAGCTGCACCTGTAGGTACTCCACTAGCCAGCATTAATCAGCATGGCTATGAATTGCCCAATTTTTACACAAAGGTGAATCTGCTTCGCCTGCTGCTTCGTGATGAAAAGATGAGTAAAGTGCTGGTGTTTGCTGTCACTAAAAAGTTAGCCGATGAGTTGTATCAGGAGATTGCCACTGATTTCCCCGGACAGATAGGAGTTATTCATGCGAATAAATCTCAGAATGTAAGGTTTGAGATGGTAAAGAAGTTTCAGGAGGGGACTTGTCGGGTTTTGATAGCCACGGATTTAATTGCGCGAGGCTTAGATGTGGCCGAGGTATCTCACGTCATTAACTTTGATACACCCGATGAACCCGAAAATTATATTCATCGAATTGGACGCACCGGCCGGGCAGACAGAAGGGGAGAAGCCATTAGTTTCATTACCCCCAAAGAGACACCTTATCGCGAAGCTATAGAAACTTTAATGCGCATGCAGATTCCTATCATAGCGCCACCCGTTGAGTTGGAAATTTCGGAGCAATTGACTCCGGATGAAATGCCCAAATTGAACATGCCTAACATCCACGAAAAGTTTAAGCTAAAGAAAAATACGGGGGCTTTTCAGGAAAAGGCAGAGTGGAATGTCAAAGAAAACAATCACTTGACCCGTGCCGAAAAGATGAAGCTGAAATACGGAAAACCCAAAACGCGCGGACAAAAAAAGAAAGGTAAAAAATAGCCTAACGCACAATGACCAGCTTCCCGAATCCTTTTTTGAAGTAGCGGTCATAGCCCTGGCTGTAGTGCTCCATTTTTTCGTCATCAAGTCGGGTTACCACTCTGTAAAAGTAAACTCCGTTGGCCAGTAGGTCGCCATATTGATCGCGTCCATCCCACGTATACTCCGTAATATTTCTTCCAATTCTCAATGGGCCTAATTCTTCTTTCATGATTTCTTTCACTACGGTTCCCTTAATTGTCATGATTTGAATTTTCATAAAATCAGGTATTCGCGAGCCGGTGAGGGTAAATATGAATTTGGTAGCAGTGGTAAATGGATTAGGGTAGTTTAATACATTACTCACCATGGGCTTATTGATGACTTCAAAACTTGTTTTATAGTCATAGTAAACAGAGCCTTCATATCGGTTTTGATTACTACTGTGATTATTACTTCTATCGCGGTCTTTGATGATTAATTCATATTTGCCATCTGGTAGTTGCTCGGGTTTTAACTCCACCTGCGCTTTGTTTCTTCCGTTGGTAAGATTGGAGCTGTCCGCAGGATAAAACTTCATTACAATATCGTCATAATTCATTCTTCTTGGTGTGGCTTCTCCCGGATATTTCAGGTATATATTCAGAAGAGCAGTATCATTCAATGCTAAAAATGTATTCTCATCTTTTAGTGTAATTAAAATATTGGGACGGGCCGACACAATGTCACCATTGAAAATGTGCTGGCCATCAAATGTTACATCCAGCAATGGGTTGATCTTGTCGCCAAAAGTTTTAAAGTTTATTTCTACAATGTTGTTGAAGTGGTATTGCTCTATCTGGTCGTTGTCCGGGTTAGCCTCCACAATAATTTTATTCAGTCCTTCATAATTGCTGCCAGCTATCTGCATATCAAAAATCAAATGCATGGTGTCGAGTCCTCGCAGTGAATCGTATCGGAGGTAAGAATTAGTAATGTTGAATAGCGCATCTCTTACTACATATTTGGTAAGCATACTATCCATGTCTATGTCGGTAATACTCTCCAGCCCAATCTCCAGATGCAGATTGCTCCCCAAACTCAGCGAATCGGTGAGTACAAAATGCGCAGATGGATTAATAGCTGCTTCCGGTGGTTTTTTATAGAGTATTCGCCAGTATTGTAGTTGTGCAGGTGTTTGGCTGGTGAGGTCTTTGGTGCGTAGTCTTAATCGGAGAAAAGGATACTGCACAGCGCTGATAGAATTGGCTCCTATGAAAAGGT
>CAYQRR010000264.1:0-4276 GCA_964419635.1 uncultured Chitinophaga sp.
ATGTGGCGCTACAAAGAGTGGCACCGGATTGTTTCTTGCGGTTTTATACATGCAGACTTAATGCATCTGTTCTTCAATATGTATGCACTGTATGGTTTTGGGGAGTATGTAGAAAACTGGTTCTCGGGGCTCTATGGACCTTGGGGAATAACCTTGTATGTCGTCATGTATTTTGGCGCAATCGCCTTAGCCGATTCCTATAATTTGTTCCGACACCGCGATGATATTAATTACAGAAGTTTAGGTGCATCGGGGGGTGTTTCTGCAGTTATTTTTGCTTCTATCTTATTTAATCCTTATGGTAAAATTGGTTTTCTCTTTTTACCTATGGGGATTCCTTCCATTGTGTTTGGTCCATTGTATTTGTTCTATTGTGTATATATGGCTAAGCGAGGTCAAGACAATATCGGGCACTTAGCACACTTTACAGGAGCTGTATTTGGCTTTGTATTTCCCATATTTTTCGAGCCCAGACTGATTCCTTATTTCATAGGACAGGTTTTAGGACAATAATTAAATTATGAATCATGATGATTGATTTAAGAAGCGACACCGTTACTAAACCATCGCCCGGAATGATGAAGGCCATCATGAAAGCCGAATTAGGTGATGATGTGTTTGGCGAAGATCCTACCGTTAGAAAGTTGGAAGAAATGTGTGCAGCTCTGTTTGGTATGGAAGCAGGATTGTTTTGTCCCAGCGGCACTATGACCAACCAGATTGCTATTAAAGCACAAACACAGCCGCTGGATGAAATTATATGCGATAAGCTATCTCACATTTACAACTACGAAACTGGTGGATGGGCCTTTCATTCCGGTGTTTCTATTCGCCTGGCAGACGGAGACAGAGGTCTAATGACAACAGCGCAAGTAAACGAATTGATTTTGCCGGATTATGATTGGTACCCCAATTCAAGATTAGTGGCAATTGAAAATACGGTAAACAAAGGTGGCGGAAGCGTATACTCCATAGCCGAAATGCAAGCGCTAAGCACATTCTGCCGTACTCACCATCTTACCTTTCACTTAGATGGGGCTCGCATTTTTAACGCACTAACAGCATTAAAAGCTACTCCGGCTGATTTGCATGGGCTATTCGATAGCATTTCTATTTGTATCAGCAAAGGACTAGGCGCACCGGCCGGTAGCGTGCTTTTGGGAAATGCCACAATGATTAAACGCAGCAGAAAAATCAGAAAAGTGATGGGTGGAGGAATGCGGCAAAGTGGTCTGCTGGCTGCTGCCTGCATTTATGCGCTGGAGAATAACCGAACACGTCTGTCCAATGACCACGATAATGCCCATAGAATTGCAGAAGCTTTGGTCAACTATCCATGGGTAAAAAGGTTGATGCCGGTGGAAACCAACATCATAATTTTTGAGGTAGAGGATGCTGCAACTATTGCCGGAAAATTTGCAAATCTTGGGGTGCGCACTTCTCCTTTTTCACCTACGCTCTTGCGAATGGTTACTCACATGGATGTGTCTCCATCGATGGTTGATACTCTTATTCAGCAGGTATTGCCAGCCATTTAATGGCATAAAAAAAGCCGCACCTCAATACAGGTGCAGCTTTTTTGGATAAAAATCTATCAGGGTATTAATGCTCGTCTTCGTGAAAAAAGAAGTCGTCTTTTGTTGGGTAATCGGGCCAAATGTCTTCAATACCCTCGTACATTTCTCCATCGTCATCCAATTCCTGAAGGTTTTCAATTACTTCAACAGGCGCACCGGAGCGTATGCCGTAGTCAATTAATTCATCTTTAGTAGATGGCCAAGGTGCATCTTCAAGGTAAGATGCCAATTCGAGTGTCCAGAACATAGCCGTTATTTTAATTAGCGCGCAAAAATCATTTTTTATTCTAAACGTGCAACACTTGTTTTCAGGTATATGGAAACCTGTTTAAAACTAGAGTTTAAAAGTGCAAAGGTATTTCTGTCCGTTTTTACCAATTAAATAGACAGGCAACAGCCTTTTTCAACAACATGGCCTTTTATCTCATCTTCGGAATTTCGCTCAATCCGTATGTTTGGGGCATAAACAATTCGCTGTGGCATCCGGAAAAAGAACAACTTATTTCTACGCTATTTTTGGTATTACGCTCGTGCTTTTATTGTTAGGTATAGCGGGCACACTTCTCATAGAGGCTAAGCGGGTTACCAAAAGTTTTAAGGAGAATCTGATGGTGGAAGTTGTGCTAAAAGATGAGGTAAAAGGCCCCGACATTAATCGCCTGAAAACCCTGATTACCGGTAAAAAGTATGTGAAAAACGTAAAGTTCGTATCGCGTGATGAAGCTGCTCAGATTCTGAAAAAAGATGTGGGGGAAGATTTTGTGGCCTTACTAGGTTACAATCCCATATACAATTCATTTCATGTGAATATGTACGAAGATTATACCAACGATGCCGGTTTTGAGAAAGCAAAATCGGATATAGGCGCCATGCCCGAAGTAAAACAGCTTAATTTCCAGAAAGATGTGCTTGGTTCCATATCCACCGTGGTGGCTAAAGTGACATTTGTTTTTCTCTTAGTGGCCGGGGCCCTGTTGATTTTTGCCATTTCACTTATCTTCAATACTATCCGCTTGGCCATGTTTTCTAACCGGTTTATTATCAAAACAATGCAGTTGTTTGGAGCCACTCGTTGGTTTATCATCAAGCCCTTTTTGGGCCGAAGTTTATTTAACGGTTTTATCAGCGGAGTGGCGGCCTGTCTCTTGCTCACCGGGTTTCTGTGGTATGTGGATTATAGCCTTCCTGAACTTGCGCTGGATACCGATTTAGTTACATTTGCCGCGCTATTCGGGGTGCTTATTTTATTCGGAATTACGATTTCGTTTATCAGCACTTGGTTAGCAGTCTTCCGCTATCTGCGATTAAAGTTGGAAGAATTGTATTAATCACTACCGCAGTAAAATCATATCCATTACAATGGCAAAGCAGCAGATAAAGCAGCAAGATAAATCGGCCTCCGCCTCCACTAGTGCGGGGAAACAATCCACTCCATCTATACCATTCATTTTCGACCGCAGCAATTACCTTTTGATGATAGCTGGTGTGTTGGTCATTTTTATTGGATTTGGATTAATGAGCGGTGGTGCCACTACAGATCCTAATGTTTTTCCGGAAAGCGAATTATACAGCTTCCGTAGAATTACACTCGCCCCTGTAGTAGTGATGATTGGCTTTGGCATTGAAATTTTCGCCATACTCAAAAGACCTAAGAAGTAAATGACAACTGCAGAGGCGATTGTGCTCGCCATCGTTGAGGGACTTACAGAATTTCTGCCGGTTTCTTCTACCGGACACATGATATTAGCGGAGGCATTCATGAAAATGCAGAAAAGCACATTTACGAATGTGTATATTGTAAACGTTCAGTTCGGAGCCATCTTTGCAGTTTTTGTTCTTTACTGGAGACGTTTTTTTCAATCAATTGACTTTTACCTCAAGTTGTTTGTTGCTTTTATTCCTGCCGCTGTGCTAGGTTTTCTGTTAAACGACTTTATAGATTCTATACTTTCCAGTGTAGTCACGGTGGCTATTTCGCTCATTGTCGGTGGCGTAGTGCTACTGTTTACCGACAAAATTTTTAAAGAACAGATTGATGCAGCCGCAGAAGATGAAGATGAAGTTAATGTGAAGACGGTAGATGAATTTGGGGTAGAAACTAAAAAATCCGTGCTCAAGAAAATTGAGTTAAGTTGGTTGCAGGCATTTATCATTGGTTGCTTTCAGTGTATTGCCATGGTGCCCGGCATTTCACGTTCTGCGTCCACCATCATTGGAGGGTTGACACAAAAATTGAACATAAAGCGAGCGGCAGAGTTTTCTTTTTTTCTGGCGGTTCCCACTATTACCGCAGCTGCACTGTATAAGCTGCTGAAAAGCTTCAATTTTATCCGGTCCACAGATATGGAAATGCTCATCATAGGGAACGTAGTTTCTTTCATAGTAGGGATGCTAGCCATCAAATTCTTTATTGGCCTAATTACCAGCTACGGTCTTCGTTTTTTCGGTTACTATAGAATCATTCTTGGCGTTATCATTCTTGCCCTGATGGCACTTGGCTACGATCTCAAAATTATAGATTAATGAATTGGGAAGTGGGCGAGGTGCTCTTGGTTAACAAACCATTGCATTGGACTTCTTTTGATGTAGTTAACAAACTTCGATATTCCATTTCCCGAAAAGCCGGAAAACGAATGAAGGTAGGTCATGCCGGGACCCTTGACCCATGTGCCGCGCTTGGCGGTCGTATCGCCGTACGG
>CAYQRR010000265.1:0-4272 GCA_964419635.1 uncultured Chitinophaga sp.
ATTCGTTTTCGTTTCGCCAGCTTGTAGGGCCAGCACCGTGAGCGTCATCAATAAAAAGTTGAAAATAATCTTCATATGCCTGTCAGTTTTTAGCGAGGCTAAAATATCTGAATCGGGGAGAAGATGAAGCCCGGTCAGTGAGGGATGCCGTTAAAATGAGTTAAGCAGATGGCACATAAAAACGCCCGGACCATAAGGGCCGGGCGTTTTTGTTTTTTATGAAACATCCTTTACCAGTTTACTCGTGCCGTAATAAAGAAATTTCTTCCTGCGGCACTGGTTCCCGATGCAAAATGGCGATAGCGCAAATCCAACAGATTATCGCAACCCAAATCAAATCCAAAGTTTTTGACCGGTTGAAATCCAATACGAGCGTTGAGGGTAAACCAGCCAGGCATGCCATTAGGTGTGGCCTGTCCAAAGTTGTCTTCGCCCAGCATGTTGTAATCTTTCACTACTTTCTTGCCGGAGAAAATGGAGAAAAATTCACCTCTCACCCATTTGTATTTGGCGCGAAATCCTGCTCTGCCATACATGGGCGGAACGTGATCGAGCGGATAGAAGGTAGTGTCGGTAAAGATTCTACCATAAGTAAAGGTGTAAGAGGCATAAACGCTCATCCAGTCGGTGATGTCGGCCTCTGCTTGTAAGGCAACGCCTGCAAGTATCGCCCTGTTTTTATTGACCAGAGTAGTAACGCGGCTCAGTGTGCCATCAAAATTGATGCTGTCGGCACCATTAAAACTGGATACATCAGTAGTAATGGCGTTCAATAAATAAGTAGCAAAGCCCGTAGCACTGATTCTGTAGCGCTCCGCAAATGTTTTTTCCAGTGTTACCTCCCCATTCAGGGTGTATTCCGGTTTTAGTTTTGCGTTGGGCACAATTACACTACCTGGAACGCTTTCAAATATTTTTGACATATCATCTACGTTCGGTGCCCGAAATCCGGTGCTAAAGAGGGTGGCAACACGGAATCCCATTCCCGGTTTAGCCACTAGTCCCACGTTGCCTGATACTGCATGGTGCATGTTTTTTACGGAGGTGTAAGGTAAGGGGAAAAAATCCTGACTGGCATCAGTAAGCGTGCTGTTGAGATTCACGAAATTGTAGCGGATGCCGGAACTAAGTATCACCTTCTCGCTAATGTTGAACGTATGCATCATGAAAAGCGCTACATAATTCATTTTGTTTTTGCCATCCGGGTAACGAGTGCTGGCGGCACGGGTTGTGTCTACATTAATATCGCGCTGCAAGGCAGTAGATTTTAAATCGTTGAACTGACCATCGGCACCAAAATAGATTTCGTGTTTGTTTATCACTTTCTTAAAGTTTGCATGAAAACCAACCACATTAATTATTTCAGTTCGTTCTGTTCTCCATTTGCTGTTGAAACTTCGGTTGTTTCTGCTTTCAATCAATCGTTGGTAGTTTATGCCAATATTTACATCGTCCAGTGGACCCACATTTTTCCAGTTAAAATCATAGGCCGCCAGGAACCTGAATTGTGGCCCATAATACCATTCAGCATCCTTGAGTACAGTACTTCCGCTAGTAACGGCCAGTCGGTCGTAGCGTGGGATATTGGAAGAGTTAGACAATTGCACGTTCAATACATGCGTTATGTTTTCGGTTTGCTGAAAGAGGAATTTTTGAAGTAAATCATATTGCCAATATCCTGAACCCGCTTGTATAGACGGGTTCGGATTAGCAATAGCCGTGTCCTTTTGACCGGTTACATTACCTAGCGAATCGAATACATCGGTACGGGCCTGATAATGGTTTCTGTTCCACTGGCCGGCAGTGGCAGCGGTGGTATAGTTCCCTTGCCGCAAATCTCCAAATCGCGAAAAAGTTGCCGAGGTGAGCGATGCAAATTTTTTGCCTCCAAAATTGAGGTCCACGTGTCCGGTTAGTTCATTGTTTACGCTTCCATATCGAAACATCGCATTTCCTTTAGACAAAAAACTTTTGTCGCCAGACAAGATTGGATTCTTAGTGCGCATATGAATCACGCCACCTAAAGCATCGCTACCATATACCGTGGACGAAGGACCAAAGAGAACCTCAATACGGTCTAGAATATTGTTGTCAACCGATATTACATTTTGAAGGTGCCCTGCCCGATATTGTATGTTGTTCATTCGTACACCATCCACTACCATTAATACCCGGCTGGCCTCAAACCCGCGCAAAATGGCGCTTCCACCGCCCTGCTGCGATTTTTGAACGAAAACCTGGCCGTTCATAGATAGTGCGTCTGCCGTATTTTGCGCGTTTGCACGCTTCAGGTCATTGGCGGTAATGATTTGCGTTTGTTGTGCAGTATTACTGCGTAATTCTGCAAACTTATTGGCGGCTATAACTACCTCCGTCACATTCACCACTTTGTCAGTAGTGTCGGTTTGTGCTATTAGGGGAACCGTAATTACCCACAGTAAAACTATATATATAGTGTTTTTCATTTTGTATTTGTTTAGATATAAAATAGATAATTCCAAGCATGATGACTCATGCTTGAAACAATGGAAATAAAAACAGAGATTGTAGTTATACCATTAAATCGGGCGGTGGCGACTGCATGGATAGTGCTACATGTTGCAGTGCACAGGCAGTTGGACGTATTCTGAATCCATTAAAGTTCAGGTAGATTTCACAAACAAATGGTTCATTTACATACTCGGGCATAAAGAAATTAACAGTCCGGTTTTGTTGTTTTGAACCACTGTCCTGGTCGTCAAAAAAGCGGATGAACTTATCAAGCAATGAAGTTTCTTGATGGTCGAAAAAGGCATAGACTAAAACACGATTCCCTTGACGCTCCAGCTTTACAATATCATACATTTTGCCTTGCAGCTTAAACTCTTTCCCGCCATCAAATAGTTGTACGGATGCAAACTCCTGCGTTGTAAACTCGAATAGGGTGGTTGATTTTTTCTTTTCTTCTTTGATGGCTTTGCGCACTTCCAAACGAACCTTGTGTCGTTGCACCGCAAAAGAAACACAGGCTCCAAAAGTGGCAGTGAGCAGTGTCGCGAAAAAAAATACAGCAGTAATCAACTTCATAAAGCGAGCGAATATAAATGCTAATTCTTACACAGCGGCCAATTTTTACATTCGCTGCGAAAAGATAAACATGGCACTCACACCTTCAAATATGATTCCACTGGGCACCACTGCTCCAGCCTTTATTTTACCAGATGTCATATCCGGGAAACCGTTTAGCTTGACGGAGTTACAAGGTAAACAGGCTACGGTTATCATGTTTATTTGTAATCACTGTCCGTTTGTTCAGCTCATCAATGCTCAGTTGGTCAAGCTGGCAAATGATTATTTACCTCAAGGGGTCTCTTTTGTGGCTATCAGCGCTAACGATGCGTTGTCACATCCGGACGATGCACCGGAAAAGATGAAAGAACTCGCTTTGAAAGAGCATTATCCATTCCCCTATTTGTATGATGAGTCGCAAGCGGTGGCCAAAGCGTATGATGCTGCCTGCACACCCGACTTTTATATTTTCGATAAAGAATTAAAGTTGGTGTATCGCGGACAACTGGATGATGCCCGACCATCCAACCAGATTGAACCCAACGGGCAAGATATGCGCACTGCACTCAACGATTTATTGGCCGGTCGTTCAATTAATCCCCACCAGCGGCCTTCTATCGGTTGCAATATCAAATGGAAAAAGTAAAACAACAAACGATAAAATTATGAAACAGCTCCATGCTTACTTAGAACAAAACAAACAACGCTTCCTGGATGAACTTGTTGAACTTTTGCGATTCCCCTCCATCAGTGCCGATAAAAACTACGAAACGGATGTTTTGCGAACAGCTGATGCAGTAAAAGATTTTTTGCTGCAAGCAGGTGCCGAGCAGGTATCGGTCATTTCTACTGCAGGCCTTCCGGTGGTGTACGGGGAGAAGATAATAGATGCTAAATTACCCACTGTACTGGTGTATGGCCATTATGATGTGCAACCGGCTGATCCCCTTGAACTTTGGAATTCACCTCCTTTTGAGCCGGTGATAAAAGATGGAAACATTTATGCCCGTGGAGCTTGTGACGATAAGGGACAAATGTTTATGCATGTGAAAGCTTTTGAAATGATGATGAAAAACAACTGCCTGCCTTGCAATGTCAAATTTATGATAGAAGGAGAGGAGGAAATTGGCTCTGCTAACCTGGAAACTTTTGCAGTGCAACACAAAGATAAGCTGCAGGCTGATGTCATTCTGATTTCGGATACATCTATGATTTCTAACGAAC
>CAYQRR010000266.1:0-4264 GCA_964419635.1 uncultured Chitinophaga sp.
AGGAATAACAAAAAGGCGGGTCATCCCGCCTTTTTTGCTTTTAGGCTATGGCCTCCGAAATATCTTCTGGGTGATGGAGTTTACTTCGTTGCGTATGGCAAGGACATACATTCCGGGTGATAAGTCCGGTTGCGCAGGCAATCTGTTGGAAGTAATGGCTGTTTGATAGAGTAGTTGCCCGAGGCTGTTAAATACCTGAAGGGTAGAATTTGCCCGCGCCCAATCAGGTAGAATTACTTCGTCTAAACTTCGGATAACAGAGGGGTAGAGCTGTTGACTTAAAGCAGCCGGAGTATTTTCTATGCCCGATACAAAAGGCTGGTCGTATTCCAGCAAGAATAAGTCATTGGCATCGGCATAGTCGAGCGCCAGGGTGCCAAAGGAACAGGTGTGCAGGTAATAACCGCAAGCCACCACATTAGTGTTATCTTTTATGGCGATTCCCAAGCCACATTCGGTTTGTATTCCACCGCCTTTGGTGGCCCACCGCAATCCTCCTTGTGGGTTGTAGCTGATAATAAATACTTCGCGGTCGGGTCCGGTAAGCAAAGTGCCGTCCACCTCCAGGTTGGCTTCAAACAGGCCGGTGGCGTAAATGTTGTTTTCGGCATCGGTGGTGATACCAAACACGGCATCCAGCTCGGGGCCTTTGCCGGCCCGCACCCATAGATTGTTACCCGATGAATCATATTTAGCCACAAACGCATCGTTGTAATCGTAGTAGGTAACGGTATGGTTATCGAAGCTTGCCGTTCCGGCAAAATAACCGCCAATGATAGGTTGCCCGGACTGGTCCATACAAAGCGCATTAGCGGCATCTTCCAATGTGCTTCCTGCTTTTTTCATCCATTGCAGATTTCCGTTCAGGTCGAGCCGGGCCAAAACAATATCGTAACTGGGCGTGGAAGAATTGAGGGAGGCAGTGCCAATCTTAAAATTGCCTCCAAAGAACCCGGTAGTGTAGAGCGCATCGCCCGCCACTGCTATGCCGGTGAGTTGATTGGTAGAATTGCCTTTTGTCGATTTTGCCCAAAGCAATTGACCGTTGCCATCATACTTAGCGTAGAATGATTCGGCAAATAGATTAGTGGTAGATAACTGGGCTGTGTCGAAAGTGATGGCGTTTTCGTAGGTGCCGGCAATGTAGATGTGGCCCTGGTCGTCTACATCCAGCGAGGAGGCATAATCAAAACCGGTTCCACCTGCTTTTCGTACCCAAATCAGATTGCCATCCAGGTCATATTTAGCCGTAAATACATCGGCTTCTCCGGTGGTTAAGAACAATTGATTGCCAAAGTAGCAGCTGTCTTCCATAAACCCGCAGAGATAGATAAATCCACCTTTTACACGGATGGCATTGCCCTGTTCATTGTTGACTCCTCCATTGCTTTTTACCCATAGCAGATTACCCGCAGGGCCATACTTTGCAATAAAAACATCATACAGATTTCCGCCTTGTATGTTTTGGCCGCTAAAGTTGGCCGAGCCGGCAAAGTTTCCGGTAATGTAGGTGTTGCCATCGGCATCCAGGGCAATGCCGTTGGCCGCATCGTTGCCAATGCCGCCTTCGCCCTTGGCCCAAACATAGTTTTGGGCCGATGCCACCCAACCGGACAGCAGTAAAAGCAGCACCGTAAATATTCTCATGGTTTACCTTTTAAATATGGCTACCCCTGCGGATAATGAAATTCAGTTCCGTTTGTTTTAATCACTACTTCGGCTTGCTCCGCTTTCTCTACAAAACCGATTTTTTGCGCATCAATACCAAACGAACGGGCAATGTCAATTACCGTAGCGGCATTCTTTTCGTTCACATACACCTCCAGGCGCGTACCGCAGTTCAATACCTTGAACATCTCTTTCCAGTCAGTTTTTGATTCTTGTTGTATGAGTGTGAAGAGGGGAGGAATGGGCAGCAGATTATCTTTTGTAATACGTAGTCCATCGATGTAATGCAACACTTTGGTGTGAGCTCCTCCGGTGCAGTTGATTAAACCGTGCACCTGGCCGCTTAGTTCAGTCAGCATTTTTTGGAGCACCGGAACGTAGGTTCTCGTGGGCGACAACACTGCTTTGCCGATGTTCAGCGGTGTGCCGTTCAGCGGGTCTGTCAATCGCAGCGAGCCGGCATACACCAGGGCCTTGTCGATGGAAGCATCAAATGTTTCGGGATACTTGTCGGCATAGCTATGTTGCAACAGGTCGTGCCGGGCAGAGGTAAGCCCATTGCTGCTGATGCCGCTGTTGTACTCGTCCTCATAAGTAGCTTTGCCATAGGAAGCCAATCCTATGATTACATCTCCGGGAACAATATTGTGTGTAAGGATAAGTTCTGATTTCTTTAATCGAACGGTCATGGTGGCATCCACGGTGGTGGTACGCACACAATCGCCCAGGTCTGCAGTTTCGCCACCCATGGCGTGAATATTTACCCCAAACTCACGCATCCGGTCTATAAAATCATTACCCCCTTTAATGATTTCAGCTATCACCTCCCCGGGTATTAAACTCTTATTGCGGTTGATGATGGAAGAATACAGGAAGTGGTCGGTAGCGCCCACGCAAGCCAAATCGTCCAGATTCATAACCATAGCATCTTGTGCAATGCCCCGCCATACCGAAACATCTCCGGTTTCTTTCCAATACAAATAGGCTAAAATTGATTTAGTGCCGCTGCCATCGCTGCTCATCACATTGCAATAGGCCTCATCCCCCCCCATGTAATCCTCAAAAATTTTGCAGAAGGCCTTTGGATAC
This sequence comes from uncultured Chitinophaga sp., assembly GCA_964419635.1. Taxonomy (GTDB): domain Bacteria; phylum Bacteroidota; class Bacteroidia; order Chitinophagales; family LD1; genus Bog-950. Next base: position 2,758 of record CAYQRR010000266.1, read on the forward strand.
AGCCCATGATACATGTTTTTTACTGCCGCATGCACTTCTTCTTTGCCGGCACTCACGCCACGTTTTAAGTATTTATCATCCATAGTTTACAATCATATTAGTTTTCGTCCAAGTGCGGTAGCCAGGGTCGATAGGCTATTCTTTAATTCTCTAAATTCATCAAAATTTAGTTGCTGCTCTGCATCGCTCAGCGCAGCGGGTGGGTTGGGATGTGTTTCTATTAAAAGTCCATCCACGCCCAGTGCTAAGGAAGCACGCGATAAATCGGCCACCCCATAAGCAAATCCAATAGCGTGGCTGGGGTCAATAATTACGGGTAGGTTAGTGTGTTTTTTTAACCATACCGCACCACAAAGGTCCAGCGTAAATCTGGTTTTGGTTTCAAAGGTTCTAATGCCTCTCTCGCACAGCATAACCTGACTATTGCCCCCGCTGAGTACAAACTCGGCAGCCTGCACAAACTCTTGCAGCGTGCTGCCAAACCCACGTTTCAGCAATACCGGTTTATTGCTTTTGCCACATCTGCGCAAAACACTCTGGTCATACATCGCTTTGGCACCCACCTGAATAATGTCGGCATATTCTATCACCTCCTCAGCATGACTGCTGTCGCGTATCTCAGTAATAATCCGGAGTCCGAATCGTTGTCGCATTTTGTCTAAAAGCAGCAAGCCATTTAACCCAAGCCCCTGAAAGGTGTAAGGGGAAGAGCGTGGTTTATAGCAACCTGCCCGCAGCACACGCACCCCTGTTTCTGCACAAAGTTGAGCAGATGCTTCTATTTGTTCTTCGCTTTCCACACTTCATGGGCCAGAGATGAGCACAGTATGCTGTGATTGGCCACCGATGCTCCAATCGCCCACCTGAATAGTTCGCTTTTCTGCTCTGTATTTTGTGCCGGCCAGTTGAATGTCCGATTCGGTTACTACTATTTTATCGGCCGCAAGTTGCAAAGCCGCATTTGCCTCTTTTACTTTGGAGGAGGTTACCAGCACAAAACATTCGTCTTTAAAAAGAACAGCCTTGTTTTGCTCTGCCAGCACTTTCGCTTCTGCCTCTGAAGTGCCGCTTTTGAGATGAATAATCATGAGACCTCAAAAATAAAATTTGAAGCGACTAATGTTTTGCCGGTCTCCATGCTCAAATGATCATGGGGATAATGTTTTTTAACAATCGGCTTATGGCGAGACAAAAAAATGTTTTACCTTCCGTATGGAATTTTATTCAAACAGAATCAATGAATAGATTTCGTAAAAACTTAAAATCACTCATTATGAAAAAAATGTCAGTACTCGTTCTCGCTCTGGTTTTTATCTTTTCGGGCCATTCCAATGCACAAGAACAAAGGTCCACAGCACTTACAGCAAAGCAGGTATCTAAGCTCGATGTAAGCGGTAAATGGATCGGTAAACGCAAACAGTATTCCTGGGATCAAAAGTCGTTTATAGAGATTTTTGAATATGAATTTTATTTATGGTTAATCCTTACTGTTTTAACGAGTGATCTT
>CAYQRR010000267.1:0-4219 GCA_964419635.1 uncultured Chitinophaga sp.
AGCAGAGGCACCGTAGTTGGCTATAATTCAACGAACCCCGAACAGCAATGCGAGCTAGACATTCGCATGCAGGATGGCACTACTTTTTTCCCTGACAGTATCCTTGCATTTACCATTGACAGCCGCAGTTTTGATGATGGCGATGGCGACTGCAATGACATTTACACGGCTACCGGCACAATAACCTACTTAGGCGCTCCAATTGTTTCGCAAAGTTTAACCAGTGGTATTACACGTCCGCGCTTAACAGCGCGTGTAACCATCACCTCTTGTGTTCCATTAGCTAATTGCCAAACTGCTCCTTCAGGAAGAGGGGAAGTCCGTTGCCTTGCCAGCGGACGAACAACCATCAATCCATTTGTGAGTGGCGTATTAGGCAACTGGCGACCACTTAAGAGTTGGGTATTTGCTACCACACTCAATCATGAAGAGCATATGCGCAACAGTGGCACTTACAACAACTTCAGCAACTTCTTTACCGGCAGTTCTCCGTTGCGCATAGCCTCCGCGATAACTTCTTCCAACTGGAAGGAAAAGTCTATGCTTACCATTGCCGATGTTTTCGGAAGAGCGGTTGAGAGTAAAGATGCCATAGGTAATTACAGCGCTGAGTTATACGGTTATGGTTTCTCACTGCCAACTGCCACCGCTACCAATGCCCAACATGGCGAAATTGCTTTTGATGGTTTTGAAGATTACAATTTCAGAAACCAACCAAGCAATCCTTTCAATAGTTGCCCATTGCCGGCACATTTTAAACCATCGGAGTTTGAAGCCTGCGATGCCACGGTTAGCCACACCGGCATGTATAGTTTGGTGGTAAACAGCGGAACTTCGGTTACGCGCAAGTATGCAAAGCATTTTGACAGGCCGGGACCTTGGGTATTTACCAATAGAGCTACTTACAATATAGATAGCACAGTAGTTATTTCACCATTTTCTCCCACGCCCGGCAAAGATTTCTTCTTGAGTGTCTGGGTAAAGAAAACTATAGCAGAAGGCACTTCATCAGGTGCAGGAGGATTATTACAACAGTTAGGTAGAGATATCCTACCCGGAGGAGGGGTTTCATTACCGGGTATCGGTAGTGGCGTTGGTTCTGTTGTTCCATCAGTAACGCAGAGCGATGTAGTGGTAACTGCTCGTAACAGCGCAGGCGCTACTTACAGCATAGGAAATTTTAAAGCTGAAGGCAACCCCGTTGATGGCTGGTATCAGGTGAACGGAAAGTTCCGAGTGCCGCCCGATGCAGTTTCCATCAACGTAGAAATGAAAGCATTGAACGGAAAAACCTGGTTTGATGATTTACGCATTCAGCCATTCAACTCCGTAATGAAAGCATTCGTGTATCATCCGCAAACCTTACGATTAATGGCAACGCTGGACGAAAACAACTATGCCACCATGTATGTGTATGACCAGCAGGAACAATTAGTAGCCACCAAGAAAGAGACAGAGAGCGGAATATTTACCGTGCAGGAAGCCCGTAACGGAACTTCTAAAATCAATAAACCATGAGAAGCCACACAACCATGTTGCGGGTAAGTGCAATGCTGTTGGGCCTGCTGTTAGCACATACTAATGTGCTTGCTATCAAAGACGAAAACGTAATGCCGTTCATTGCGGGATGGTTCAAACCCACAACTGGGACGGCTTATGACACTATCCGACACACATCTTATTTGCCAGCGGTTATATCCGATGCTGCAACAGGAAGTTTCCGCAGCGATAAACCCGGAGTGCGCCAGTCTGTTACTACTATTTCATTAATTATAAGTTCAGAAATTCCTTCCACAACAGCTTATGAAGTAACGCTGAATGGCTCTTACAAAAAAATATCACAAACCGGTTCGCGCGATGCCAACCCTACTAACTTTACGCTGCAAGTAAACTATAACCCAAGTGCGGGCACCAACTACAAGCAGCGTGATGCTATTTCCATTAACAACAGTGTATATGCACTTGTCGTAGCTACTATCAGTGTAAACGGCATCACTATAACCGACACGGCAGATAATCGTTTCCGTGTAGAGGTGAGCACCATTGGCGATTTGGTATATCCTCCGCCATCGTCACTTTCATTGGGTGAGTCGGTTCCGGCATTTAATATAACCAGAGAAGATGCAACCGCCCGCAACATTAATTGGAGTTGGGCTCCTCTGCAATGGGCCGAGTATTACGAACTGGAATATTTACATGTAGACGATTATAAAGCAGATGGCACACGTAAAGAGCGTAGCAGTTTACGCTACAACTTCCGCACTGATGCTGTGCGCGTGCGGGTAAATACCAACGAGTATGAACTCCCGCTGGTGTTTGAGCAAGGTTACTTAATTGCGCGGGTGCGGGCAGTTGGATTTAAAGGACGCGACTTTTCTATACCAGTTTATAGCAACTGGAGTTTAAACGATGAAGGCACTATTCCTGCTACAGGAAACAGTGTTTTTGAAATTCCTGCAACCAAGGCACACGAAGCTGACCGGCTTAACTGGCAGTATGTTTCCGGATTTAATGAAAGCGGCTTGCGCAGCGAAGCGGTAACGTATGCCGATGGCACATCGCGCGCCCGTCAACAAGTAGCGGCTTCACCTGAAGAAAATAAACTGCTGGTAACAGAAACATTCTACGACCATCAGGGAAGAGCGGCTATCACTACTTTGCCTGCACCTATTAAACCGAGTGCATCCACTTTTACTCCGCCACCGGCTTACAACATGGGTTCAGCTCCTGCAATAGGTAGCCCAACCGGGTTTGCACCAGCGCCACAAAACAGAATCAATCAGTTTCAAAACGTTGGCGGCCCGGCCAATTTGAGTGGCACCAATTTCAGCAACACACTGAACACCGGATTCTCACTCCCCACAGGCTTCAGTCCGACCGCACTCAACAACCTGCAACAGTATCTGGGCAATTTTGAACTGAATAATTTTTTAAGCCTGTTCTGGTATCAGTCTCAGAATGCACGTATTGGTTTTGTGCCTCGGTTTAATGTAAATGAAGAAGGCGGAAACATTCTTCGTCACCAGTATGATGTGGACAGAGCATGCGATTCTACTTCAGTAGCATTTGGCACAGAAAGCGGTGCGGGACGATATTACTCACCTGAAAATCCTGAGCAAAGCCGTTGGCAGGCTTATGTGCCGGATGCAGAAGGTTATCCTTATGCACAGGTAAAATACGCTAACGATGGAACCGGAAAAATTCGCGAAAGCAGTAAGCCGGGCTATGCATTCAGAATGGGCGGAGGCAGAACCCAGAAATACTTTTACGGAACGCCTTCGCAGGCTGAACTTGACCGCTATTTCGGTAACGATGCGGGGCGATCTTCTTTTTACAAGAAGACTATGATGATTGATGAAAACGGTCAGGCACATGTTAGCATTCACAACTTAAAAGGGAACATAGTGCTTAGCGCTATGGCAGGTGCCAAACCTGAAAATCTGGAAGCTATTAGCGGAGTAACTACTGTGAATGATACTATTGATTTGATTGGAGAAAATAATGTGCTGAATACATCTGAAAATGCCTGGGTAAGCACCAAGCGTTTAGTGTTGGCTGCATCAACTGATGTGCAACTCAGTTATCGCACTTCTACACCCGATTATGCAGGCCGCTATTGCAACAGCACCGCATTCTGTTTTGACTGCATTTATGATTTGGAAATAATAGTAACCGATGGCTGTGGCGCTACCAGATATGAACATCGTCAAACCATAGGTAACTTAGAGAACATAAACACCTGTTCCAATTTTGAAGCCTCACCGGCTACCACCATGCGCTTGGAGCAAGGCAACTATACCATCATCAAAAAACTGAAAGTAAACGAAGCAAGTATTGAAGCGTATGTAAATAATTTCACCGAACGGTTTACCTGCAGGGCTGATACATTGCTTTTTACACCTGATATTGATGCCGCATGCAATCCCGATTGTATTCCCTGCAGTTTGGAGAATGATACTGCGAGCTTTTTTAGAAGAGAAGGTGGCAGTGCCGATATAAATTACATCAAACGCAAAAACGGCAACAACAGCGCGTGCCAGTTAGCCTGCACACAAACCGGATTGGGCGAAGTGGCTATGGCGTTTCAAACCATGTTGAGCGAAGTGAGCCCCGGTGGACAGTATGCGGAGTATCGCGATACTACTGATGAAACGCTCCGCCCCACAGGTGTCATAGATCCTTCCAAATTTCCTGTATCGGTTTTAAACGATGCGAACCA
>CAYQRR010000268.1:0-4202 GCA_964419635.1 uncultured Chitinophaga sp.
CATTTGCGCTCCCAAATTTCAGAAGCGTTCTGAAGATTTGAATTCCGTAAAATTCAAAACCAATTTTATCCATGAAACTATCCAGTTTTAACTTTACTATACCCAAAGATGGTATAGCCCTCTACCCGGCCAAAAATCGTGATGACAGCAAACTGATGATCATCGACCGCAAAACCGGAAAAATCGAACACAAGAAATTTCATCAGATTATCAACTACTTCGGAGATGGTGATGTCATGATTTTGAACAATACCAAAGTATTCCCGGCTCGCCTCTATGGCACCAAAGAGAAAACAGGTGCCAAAATTGAAGTTTTCTTGTTGCGCGAATTAAACGCGAAGAGCTTTTTGTGGGATGTATTGGTGGACCCGGCTCGCAAAATCCGGGTAGGTAATAAACTGTATTTTGGAGAGAATGATGAGTTGATTGCTGAAGTGGTAGACAATACAACCAGCCGCGGAAGAACAATTCGTTTCTTATTTGACGGAGAGCACGATAAATTCAAAAAAATACTGTATGGCTTAGGTGAAACTCCACTACCCAAATATATCAAGCGTCCGGTGGAGCCCATGGATGCAGAGCGTTTTCAGACAGTGTATGCCAAAGTGGAGGGAGCAGTATCGGCCCCTACTTCCGGAATGCACTTTAGCCGCGAATTGCTGAAAAGAATGGAAATCAAGGGCGTGGAACTGGCCGAGATTACCATGCATACCGGTCTGGGAACTTTCCGCACAATAGATGTGGAAGATTTATCAAAGCACAGAATGGATGCGGAGGAAATGATGATTGGCGAACGCGCTGTGAAAATCGTGAACGAAGCAAAAGACAAAGGCAAAAGAATATGCGCAGTGGGCACTACCACTACCCGCGCGGTAGAATCGGCCGTTTCTGCGGAGCGCTACCTTAAAACATTCAATGGATGGACCAATCTTTTCATTCATCCACCACACGACTTCTGCGTTCCTAACGCCATGCTAACGAATTTCCACCAACCTAAATCCAGCCTATTGATTATGACAGCTGCCTTTGGAGGATACGACTTAATCATGAAAGCATATGAAGTAGCCATTAAAGAGAAATATAAGTTTCTGACCTATGGCGATGCCATGCTTATTCTCTAAGCTGAATATTTTAAGTTTAAAAACCATCTCTTTGAGATGGTTTTTATTTTTACTGTGCATTACAGGTTTCTAAAAAATGTAGTAACGTGGCAAAACAAAGCAACAACAAACGAGGATCTTCAACCGGCAAGGCTGTAGCAATGGACACTACCGTAACTCCTCAAGGACTGCAGCCGACCATAGGCAAATCGTTAAAGCAATTACCGTATCTCATCATTTTTGTATTCACCTGTTTGATATACAGCAACACCTTACAAAACAGATTCGCCATTGATGATGTCATTGTATACACCGACAACCAGTTTACCAAAAGAGGTACGGCAGGCATCAAAGACCATTTTACACACGACATGTTCGAAGGTTTTTTTGGGGAACGGGGAGCCAAACTCGTGAGCGGAGGACGTTATCGACCGTTAAGTATGGCTACCTTCTCGGTAGAGTATGAAATATCTCGCAAAATGCGAGGCGATAAGCGCGAGGTAATTGATGATAAAAACGTGATAATTGGAGATACAGACCCTTATTTAAATCCGTTTATAGGTCATGCAATCAACATTTTACTTTTTGCCATTACCTGCATGCTCATCTTTTACCTGCTGAGTATGCTCATACCAAAAGTAATTCCGTATCAAACGCCAATCGGTAGTCTGGGTATCGGCATTGCATTCATTGCCTCGTTACTCTATGCCGCACACCCCTTGCACACCGAAGCCGTATCCAATATTAAAGGAAGAGACGAGGTGATGTGTATGCTTTTTGCAGTGCTTTCTATAGTAGCATCGGTTAAATATGTTCGTACCAATAACCCACTGCATCTGATTTGGGGCGTAGCGGTCTATTTTTTATCACTGCTGAGTAAGGAAAATGCCGTTACATTTTTTGCATTGATACCACTTACTTTTTACTTTTTTACACAGGCAAAGCCAAAGCAGTATGCCATCACATTGGCCAGTTACCTCCTCCCCTTTGTCATATTCCTTTTCCTGCGCTCGCAATACACGCAAGCCGGGCTGACGCAAGATTCTCCTGAAATTTTAAACAACCCGTTTTTAAATGCCACACTCGGGCAACGATATGGCACTACCGTGCTTACCTTCTTATATTATTTCAAGTTGATGATACTTCCCCATCCACTTACACACGACTATTACTTTGATAAAATCCCTTTAGTTGGTTTTGGGGATCCTATGGTATTGTTGTCGTTATTGGTCACAGTTGGGCTCGTTGCCTTTGCATTGCTAAAATTGAAAGAAAAGAACCTTGCCGCCTATGGTATACTTTTCTACTTCATCACTTTTTCGGTGGCCTCTAACGTGCTGTTTACAGTAGGTGTTCTGATGAACGAACGTTTTATTTACATGAGTTCGCTGGGCTACTGTATCGTTCTGGCTTATTTGCTGGTGAATTATGTAAAAGATAAAAGAGTAATGCTGGCATCTATGCTGGTTATTTTGTCGCTTTACTCTTTTAAAACATACGCTCGCAATTTCGATTGGCTCGATAGTTTTACGCTGTTCAGAAAAGACCAACATGTGAGTTACAATTCTGCGAAGATTCAAACCTCCGTGGGTGGTGACCTTACAAAAGCTGCCGATTCAGACATTCCAGCCTTGAGAGATAGTGGAGTTATTAAAACTATCCTCCGAGATTTAAATCCTGCAATAGACGATGCTACACTGAACGCTATCAATATGGCTCCGGACAGCACCATCCGAAACTTACTTTTAGATTCCTCTATTGCGCACTTGAACGAAGCCATCCGAATCTATCCTAACCATAGCAATGCCTGGTTGCTATTAGGGAATGCCGTTTATAAACGAACTAAAAGTGCAGCACAGGTTATTCCCATTTACGAAAATGCCGGTCGATTTAGAGTGGGGGGTTACTATGATGCCTACTTCAATCTGGGGGTGGTGTATAATGAAACAAACCGTGCCGATTCTGCCCGGGTCAATCTGCTCCGTGCCTTAAGTATGAAGCCTGAAAACATGGAGTGCCGTTTTTTACTGGCTCAAGCACATGCCAAACTAAACAACCCCGACTCTGTAAATTACTGGCTGGCCCGTGGCAGTGAAGTAAAAAAACCAGATGCCAATGATTACTACCTGATAGGCACTGCGTTTGGCAAAGTAGGCGGAAACTTAGCTATGGCTATTGCATACTTAAATAAAGCCGTAGAAATGAATCCAAAAGTAGAACTGTATTGGGAAGATTTAGGCGTTGCTTACGGCATTAACGGACAGATTGATTTAGCTATTGCCACCGCCCAAAAACTGATAGCGCTTAATCCTAAGTATCCTGCGGCTTACATGAACTTATCGGTTAGTTACCGCAACAAAGGTGACTTGCAGCAGGCCGATGCCTACATGGCGAAATATCGAGAACTGACAGGCGTAAAATAAAACCTACTGTATGGAGGAAAGGTGATTCTTCAAATTGGTCAGTATAGTTACCTCCACCGCATCGTAATCCAACTGCTGCGCCAGATAGCAGGATAGCCAATCGCCAAAGTGGATAAAGTAAAAATGACGCTCCATACTATCGGAACCTTTAGCCACTAACTCATATACATGAGAGGAAACCTCCTGAATCGCCTTTTTAGTAAACTCCATGCGCAAAGTATTGCGCGGGTTTTCATCAGCTGTACGGAAAAATATGAGCGCGAGATTTTCGTTACGCTCTTTCCAACCTACCAATTCGTTGTGATTTACTTCCGGAAATACATTGTACCAACAATGCATTTTGGAATTTTCGTTTATCTGTTGTTTTAAACGCAGAGCCGTACTTTCATATTTATCTTCGGCATAGAGTATTACAACTTTCTTTTTGATGAAGGCAGCCAGCTCGTTACTCGCTTGTTTAATTTCGGCTTGCTGCGCCTCTAAGAAATCGGCAACACGCAAAAAGTCCTGGATAAATGAATCGTTAATGAGTTGATAATGTTTCAACACAAAAAACAACTGAATAGAAGAATAACCCAGACAAGCTCTGGGAGGAAATCCGGAAGGGATAAGCACTAAATCAAAATGATTAGCACGGGCAATCTGCTCCATTTTGCCACCGGCAGTGATGCACACCGGG
>CAYQRR010000269.1:0-4193 GCA_964419635.1 uncultured Chitinophaga sp.
CGTAACCGCTGCCTTTATATTCTTACCTAACCAGCCGTTGGCGTAAGCCTCTTTAATAGCACGCTCCAGTATGCGGTATACCCACATGTATTCGCCCCGTATGTAGATGTAAGAAAGGTGCGCTTCCAAGGCTATGCTCGAGGTAATCATCCCTTCCACCAGCAAGTGCGGAAGTTTTTCCATTAAGAATCTATCCTTAAAAGTTCCTGGTTCTGATTCATCGGCATTGCAAACTAGATGGCGTGGGCGGCCACTCTTTTTATCAATGAAACTCCACTTCATACCCGTAGGGAAACCTGCCCCCCCCCTACCGCGAAGGCCGCTCTTTTTCACTTCCTCCACAATATCGTTGGGCGCCATCTTAAGCGCTTTTTCCACTGAATTGTAACCGCCCTTGCTGCGGTATACTTCATAGGTATGAATGTTAGGAACGTTAATGTGTTCGAGGAGAATTTTTTTGCCCATGGCTAATCGCTGTTTCTTTATTCAGAATTCAATCAATACATCAAATGCTTTTTGCTGCTGTTTTTCCAGCCGGCATCGCTTTTATAATCTGCGAAAAATACCTTGAAGTCAGCATCGCTGGCGTAGTCTGTTACATACACTTTTACGTTTGCATCGCTTTTGTATTTAACGCTATAAACGGTTTGAGCGCTCATCGCATGACCTAACAAAGCAAAAAGAAGAGAAAGAAAAATTGTTTTCATAGGTTTATACTTGACTGATTAATTCCACTTTTCCTGCTTTGCAATCTTCAATCAGGGCATCCATTTTTTCGGGGGTCAGGAACTCATGATAATAATCGCCCAACTGCAACATAGGCGCGTAACCACATGCCCCTAAGCACTCAACCCCTTTTACGCTAAACATGCCATCGGGGGTGGTTTCACCTTGCTTAACTCCCAGCTTGTTGCAGGTGTATTCCATGAGATCCTCCACTCCGCGAGTCATGCAACAGCCGGTGTGGCAAAACTCAAACATGTATTTGGCTACCGGTTGCTGATTATACATGGTATAAAACGACACCACTTCATACACTTCGATTGGTTTAATACTCAGTAGTTCGGCCACTTTATCCATCGCCTCTATACTCAGCCAATCGTTGTTATCGTTTTGCAATTCATGCAGCACCGTAAGCAATGCACTCTTTTGCTTTCCATCGGGGAAACGCGATTTTAATTCTTCAACACGGGCTAAAAAACGTTCGGTTACGTTTAGTTGATTTCCGGTTTTTACTCTTAAAGTCATTGTTTTGTTTGTCTAAAATTCTAAAACTAAATACTTACCAGTCCTGGTTATGCATCCAACTCTCCGGCTATCACATTCAGCGAACTCATAATCACAATAGCATCGCTCAGCAATCCGCCTTTAATCATATCGGTAAATGCCTGGTAATAGATAAAGCATGGTCTGCGGAAGTGCAGGCGATAAGGAACGCGACTGCCATCACTCACCAGATAAAAGCCCAGCTCTCCGTTTCCACCTTCCACACAATGATAGACCTCGCCCTTAGGCACCGGAATTTCACCCATCACAATTTTAAAATGGTAAATAAGAGCTTCCATACTGGTGTATACCTGCTCTTTAGGCGGCAAATAAAACTCCGGCACATCGGCATGGATGGGACCATCGGGCAGTTTATCCAAAGCCTGCTGAATGATACGATAGCTCTGCCAAATTTCTTCATTGCGCACGCAGTAGCGGTCGTAGGTATCGCCTGTTTTGCCTACCGGAATATCAAATTGAAAATCTTCGTAAGAAGAATACGGGTTCACGATACGTATATCATAATCTACTCCGGCTGCACGCAAATTGGGTCCGGTAAATCCATAGCTGATGGCTTTGTCGGCACTAATGCCTCCGACATTCACACAGCGGTCCATAAAAATACGGTTGCGAGATACGAGTGCTTCAAACTCTTTGAACACCACCGGAAAGTCTTTCATAAAAGCACGCAACTTTCTGAAACCGGTGTCGCTTAAGTCGCGTTCCAAACCGCCAATTCGTCCCATGTTGGTCGTGAGGCGGGCACCGCATAGCTCTTCATAGATTTCGTAAATACGCTCGCGATACTGCATCACATACAAGAAGCCGGTAAATGCACCGGTATCCACTGCCAGAATAGAGTTGCAAATAAGGTGATCGGATATGCGTGCCAACTCCATCAATATTACGCGCAGATATTGCGCCCGCTTAGGCACCTCTACGCCCAGCAATTTTTCGAGGGTCATCCACCAACCAAAATTATTGATGGGTGATGAACAGTAGTTCATACGATCGGTGAGCACATTGATTTGATAGAATGGACGGTTCTCGGCAATTTTTTCGAAGGCCCGGTGGATATACCCCACCGTTTGCTCTGCATCCAGAATACGTTCTCCATCCATCAAAAGCACGTTCTGAAATATGCCGTGTGTAGCGGGGTGGGTGGGTCCCAAATTCAGGATAGAAAGTTCACTGCCATCTTCATTTTCGCGCTGACGAATCATATCAGCGTATTTATCCTGAATAGAAATAGGGGCTATTATATTGCTCATAGAATTAGTTCGAATTTGCGTTTACCGGAATGCGGCCAAAATATCTGTCATCCTTATCGGTGCGGCTGCCATCTTCCAGCGGGAATTCTTTGCGAAGCGGAAACGAAACCATCTCGTCCATGTTCAAGATACGCTTGAGGTCCGGATGCCCTGTAAATATGATACCGTAGAAATCGTAGGTCTCGCGCTCTTGCCAGTTGGCCGACAGATAAAGTTTGCTTGCTGTTTCAATCTCCGGGTTTTCGCCATTCAAAAAGGACTTGAAGCGGATGCGCACATTTGCTACCCAGTTATGCAGATGATACACCACCGCGAACTGTCGCTCCGTATCCATCTCCGGATAGTGAATGCCACAAAGATCGGTTAGAAAATTGAAGCCCAATTCATCGCGCAAAAACTGCAGGGCTTCGGTATTAAAATCACGGGAAACTTCAAAAGACATCATACCAAATTCGTCTTTGAACGCGTTTACTTTGTCTCCAAACTTGGCCAAGAGCTGTTCTTGTATCTGTTCGTTTGTCATACGGATGCTGTTTGTCAATTAGTTTACGGTGATGCCGTAGCTGGCCAGTTTTGCTTTGTATTCAGATGAATTTCTGCGGCTAAAACTTTCGTTCTTTACAATATCCTGCAGTTTCATAATGCCATCGAGAATTTGCTCGGGTCGTGGTGGGCAACCGGGTACATACACATCCACCGGTATTACTTTATCAATACCCTGCAGCACCGAATAGGTGTCGAACACACCGCCCGAACTGGCACAAGCACCTACAGCAATTACCCAACGAGGTTCTGCCATTTGCTCGTATACCTGGCGCAAAACAGGACCCATTTTTTTGGCAATGGTGCCCATTACCAGCAGCATGTCTGCCTGGCGCGGTGAAAAGCTGGGGCGTTCGGAACCAAAACGTGCCAAATCATAATGGGAACCCATGGTAGCCATAAATTCTATACCACAGCAGCTGGTGGCAAAAGGTAAGGGCCACAAACTTTTGCTGCGAGCCAGGCCTACAAATTTATCAAGTGTGGTGAGCTGAAAACCATCGCCATTGTAGCCTTGTGCTGTTTCCTTAAGTATTAAATCATTTGCCATAGTTCTGCAATCTGTTTATTGATACGGGTTGTGCTAAAAAAATCGGGTATATCCGGTTATCACCGGTAAAAGATTACTCCCACTCCAGCGCGCCCTTCTTAATAACGTAATAAAATCCGAGCAGCAAAAGGCCCATGAAAATGGACATTTTAACCAGCCCGTCCATGCCCATTTCGCGGAAGTTTACAGCCCATGGATACATGAAGATGACCTCCACATCAAATAGCACAAATAAAATAGCCACTAGAAAATACTTCACAGAAAAAGGAATACGAGCGTTGCCATGCTGCTCTATACCACACTCAAAGTTGGCATCTTTTGTAACTGATTTTCTGCGAGGCCCCACAAAGTGAGAAATGCCGATGGTCATAGCCACAAATCCGGCAGCAAAAATTACCTGCATTAAAATAGGAATGTAGTCCAAGTTAGAAGAGTTCATAGACGAATCGTTAAAAGTGTCGGCAAATGTAATTTAGCAGGCGAATTTTAGGGTGAATTTACCAACAAATTTGAGCCGGATTAGTTGGCTGAATAAGCCGCCACCTCCACCAGAAATTTCTCTT
>CAYQRR010000270.1:0-4176 GCA_964419635.1 uncultured Chitinophaga sp.
TTATGTTTTAGGCACTCCGCCTATCAGCTGGAAACTTGCTTCGGCACCGCGTGGGGCTACCAATAGTGCCGGCAAAATACTTTTTCCGGAAGCCGACCGAATCAACGATACCACCTACGGTTATAACCGGGCACGCATGGCTTGGTACCGGATAGACAATTTGTTTTACAACTCGCAGGTATCACCGGATCCGGTTTTTAATACACCCGCCAATTGGCAAAACCATTACACCCGCTTAATTCCTATACAAGAGTTATACCCTAATCGTCCAGTGCAAGGGCAGTTGAATCAAAATCTGTTTACGTTTGATTTAGCCTTCTTCCCGCGCGAAAGGGGACCTTACAATTACGAGTATAGCAGTTCGCCAACACCCGGAGTTTCGCAAGGGATTAATAACGATGGAAGCCTAAAAAGTCCGGAAACGCGATGGGCCGGTATCATGCGCGCTATAGACAATAACGACTTAGAGGCCACCAACGTGGAGTTTATTGAGTTCTGGATGATGGATCCTTTCCTGTACAACACTACTTCACCGGGAGGTAAATTGTATTTCAACTTGGGAAATATATCCGAAGATATTCTGCGCGACTCGCGAATGAGCTATGAAAATGGTATCAGTGCCGACCTTAGCACGATGGACAGCACTACTTGGGGGCAGGTGCCGCGCCTGCCTTCGTTAGTGGATGCATTTGATAATGATGTAAACCTGCGACCTGTGCAAGATGTGGGTTTTGATGGATTGAGCACCTCTGATGAGCGAATTCGCAAGGCCGCCTTTTTGGCCAATATTAACGGCAACCCGAACTTAACGCAGGCAGCAAAAGATTTATTGACCGCTGATCCTTCGAGCGATGATTATCGTTTTTTCAATGATGCGTTTTATAACGATAACGAAGTGGGCAGCATTCTGGAGCGCTATAAATTATACTGCAACAACGAAGGCAATAGCCCTGCACAAGAAAATACGAACACTGTTCAAATTACCGCGCAAACCAATTTACCCGATAAGGAAGATTTGAACAAAGACAATTCATTAAATGAAAACGAAGAATACTTCCAATATGAGGTGGACCTGAAGCCAGGCATGGCGGTGGGCAACAATCCATACATTGTAAGTGAGGTAAAAGGTAGCCAAAGCGGATACGGCAGAGACCATAACGGGCTCGAAAGTCGCTGGTTGCAGTTTCGTATACCTATTCGCCAGTATACTTCGCGGGTAGGCAGTATTCCGGATTTTAAATCCATTCAATTTATGCGGATGTTCATGACAGGTTGGCGCGATTCTGCGGTGGTGCTGCGATTTGGAACTTTGGAATTAGTGCGAAACCAATGGAGAACATACACACTGAATCTGAACGACCCTTGTGAACAGCTTTCTACCGAAAACGACCCACCGTTTTTGAACGTAGCCTCCGTAAGCATTGAAGAAAACTCGAGCAAAAAACCGGTGAATTATGTGTTGCCTCCCAACATTCTGAGAGAGCAGGCGCTCGGGCAACAGACCAACCAGTTTGTACAGCAGAATGAGCAAGCGCTTTCAATGACTGTTTGCAATCTGAAAGACTGCCGCAGCAAAACGGTTTTCAAAAATATGAATCTCGATTTGCGCAGATACAAAACACTCAAAATGTTTATTCACGCCAATAGCGTGGATGGTGAAATACCGGTGGATGATAACGAGGTGGTGGCGTTTATCCGGGTTGGCTCCGACTTTAAAGACAACTACTACCAATACGAGATTCCGCTTAAGATAACGGCCTCCGGAGATTACGATAACAACAACGAAAATGATCAGCGACTGGTTTGGCCCGATAGCAACGAACTCTTGCTACGTATGCAGGATTTTATTGACTTAAAATTACTGCGCAACAGTGTCAACTTTCCTCGCACAGAGGAATTTGATACGCTGGATTCGAGAGGTCGTGTTATAAAAGTGAAAGGGAATCCTGATTTAGGCGCTATAAAAACGTTTATGTTGGGGATTAAGAACCCATCTAAGTATGATCCCAATAATCCGTTGGCCGATGGCGATGATGGAGCTCCTAAATGTATTGAGGTTTGGTTTAACGAGTTGCGGGTTACCGGATTTGAAGAGTTTGGCGGAACAGCGGCTGTAGGCAACATCAATATTAAGCTAGCCGATTTGGGAAATATCGCCTTAAGCGGGGGGATGCACACCCGGGGCTTTGGTCAGGTAGAGCAGCGGATAGATCAACGCTTTAAAGACAACATGTATCAGTACGATTTTAGTACGACTATTCAGTTGGGAAAATTTTTCCCGCAGGCAGTAGGGTTACAGTTGCCATTTTACGGAGCCTATGCGCAAAGCTTCAGTACACCCGAGTTTGATCCATATCAGTTTGACATCCCTACCAGAACACTCGTAAAGAATCTGAGAAATGACCCATCCTTTGGCAGTGATTCTGCTCGCAGATACTTGGCACAGGTGCAAACCATCAATACCCGCAGGGGTTACAATTTTAGTAACGTGCGCATAGTGCCGCAGACCAAGGCCAAAAAACCGCACCTATACGATCCTGGTAATTTCAACTTTACCTATGCTTATAACGAGATACTTTTCAGCGATCCGTTTATAGAAAAGAATTCGCGCAAAACATGGTTGGGCGTCATTGGCTGGAGCTTTGCACCTCAAACCAAAGATTTTTCACCCTTTAAAAATGCCATCAAGAGCAAGTCAAAATGGCTCGATTTGATTCGCGATTTCAGCTTTAACCCATATCCTTCCACGTTGGCGTTTAACAGTGAGTGGAACCGTGAGTTTAACGAAATAAAACTCCGGCCACTCGGGGAAGTAGACTTTGTTATCCCGGCTACGTATTTCAAAAATTTTAGATGGACACGCTCCTATCAGTTAAAGTATAATCCTTTCAAATCATTAAGTATAGATTATGCAGCAACCAATAACAGCCGTATTGACGAGCCCGATGGTGTGATTGATACCAAAGGCGAGAAAAAAGAAATATGGAACAACGTAAGCTTTGGGGGCAGAAACGTGAACTATAACCAAACACTCGGAGTGAACTACACCGTGCCAATCAACAAAATTCCGATTCTTGATTTCATCACCTCCAATGCAGGTTACAATTCGTCTTATACCTGGACCGCATTACCTCAACTCCGCGATTCTACCGGCAGATGGGTGCAAAACAATTTGGGCAATGTTATCAACAACAGCCAGAACAGCCGCGTTAAGTTTGATTTAAACTTTAAGAAATTGTATGACAAGATTCCTTTCCTGAAAACATATAACTCACCTAATCCGAATGCGGGCGACAAAAAGGAAAACGATAAGAAACGGGAAACAATTAAGAAAGCCCGGGAAAAAATTGAGGATGAAATTGAAAAGCTGAAAGAAAAGCGAGTGAAGTTAAAGGAGAATTTGGCTGAGTTACATGTGAAGGTAAAAGAGGACTCGAGCTATGAGGTAAAACGGCAGATGGCTATGCTGAAGGCGAAAGAAGCGCTGGCGGCCAATGCCTTGCAGATAAAAGAGAAGAAGAAAGATATTCCGAAAGCGAAGGGAAAAGACGAAAAAACGAAAGCAAAGGATGCTGTAAAAAGTTTGGTGACACAACGCAAAGCGCTGAGAAAAAATGCACAAAATGCAAAAGAGTATGCGGATCTGGCTAAAGCCAAAAAAGATTTAAGCGCTAATAAGGCAGCTTTGAAACAGAAGAAAAAAGATTTGGCAGCCAAGCAGGCACCGGCTAATCCATTTATATCTATGGTGGTGCGTCCTTTGCTTGCACTCAAAAAAGTAACACTTGAATACAAAGAAAACAAGAGCACATTACTTCCTGGCTTCACCGGTTACTCGCAGATTTTGGGTAACCAGATTGATGGAAGCAAGTTTACCTCGGTCAAAAACATACGCAGTGCTCCGGGTTACGATTTTAGTTTTGGCGGACAACCCGGTGATAGATTCTTTTTGGGGCGTGATGTATTGAAACGCGATGGCTGGCTCGATGAAGCAGCCGCCAGAGGTTGGATAACAACGGATACTTTGCTCAACCAGAAATTTACACAAACACGTTCACAGCGATTGGATGTAACCGCTACCATTGAGCCCTGGACTGATTTTAAAATTGACCTTACCCTCTTCCGCGATTACACCGAAAATCACTCACAGTTCTTTAAACAAGTCTGGGATACGGC
>CAYQRR010000271.1:0-4175 GCA_964419635.1 uncultured Chitinophaga sp.
ACAGGCCGTAGAACAAATGATAGCGGATAAGCAACCCAATTATTTAAGACTAAACATTGGAGCCAATACGAGTTATCCCGTTTCTCCGTTTGCATCATGGCGTAAAGTTAAAGATGGAAGAAAAGGCGTGGTGGTAGGGACCGGTCCGGTTACGGAAAATGTGTTGAACTCCGCCTTGGCAGAGGATTTAGCCGTTTGGGTGGTAAGTGTGTTTCCCATTGTAGAACTTCCGGAAGAATTGGTGAATGATATAAATGCCACTCATAAGTTAATTACTATTGAAGAGCATCAGGGGGAATGCGGACTTCGCGAAACCTTATCGTATCATTTAATGAATCACCTGACTTCATCCATTAAAATACTGTCGCTGTCGGCAAGTGGTTACCCATCGGGTAAATATGGCGACCAGAAGTTTCACCAGGCCGAAAACAATTTGGGTGGAGAAGGCTTATTGGCCCGCTTAGGTGAGTTCTTATAGCTCTGCATTAATTTTTCATCTTCGCGCTATGTCATTACAGGATAAAATTCGTACGGAAGTTTTAAAACTTGAGGGACCTATTGTGGTTTTTGGTGCCGGGGGTTTTATTGGTGCCAATCTGGTTCGGGCTATTTTGGAACACCGGCAGGATGTATATGCGGTTACGAGCAAACCGTTTATCCCGTGGCGCTTAGACGACATAGCGTCTGCACATATCCTCCATTGCAATATTATTAAGCGCCACCAACTGGAGAATCTTTTTCAGGCGCACCGGTTTAAAACCATTTTTGATTTGGCTGCTTACGGGGCTTACAGTAAGCAGAGTGATGTACAACTTACTTACGAAACAAACTATATAGGCTTACTGAATCTGCTCGAAGTGGCATCGCAATTTTCGATACGTGCATTTGTGCATGCCGGCAGCTCCAGCGAATATGGACTCAATGCTGCTGCTCCCAAAGAAGATGCCCCGCTTAGCCCTAATTCGCATTATGCGGTTACCAAAGCCGGTGCTGCGCAAATGATTAAGTACTACGGCACCGTAAAGGAGATGCCGGTGGTCAATCTTCGTTATTATTCCATTTATGGCGCTTATGAGGAACCGGACCGTTTGATTCCGCGCTTAATTGAAATGGGTATGCGGAAAACGTATCCGCCCTTGGTGCAACCCGATATATCGCGCGATTTTGTTTACATCGATGATGCTGTGCTGGCTACTTTGCTATCGGCCAATAGCCTGGAGCAAGTAGCAGGACAAAGCCTGAATATTGCCAGTGGAAGCAAGACAACCATCCGCGATATTGCTGCTACGGTGCAAGAAATATTTGGCATCGAGAGCCAACCCGAATGGGGCGATTTCCCCAATCGCAAATGGGATTTGAGCGAATGGTTTGGCGATGCCACGCTGGCCCGGCAACAGATAGGCTGGAGCAACGAAACGACTTTGAAAGAAGGGTTGCTGAAAACTCTGGAATGGCAGAAAAGCTACTCTAAACCGCTCTACGAAAAAAAACTGGCGCAGGATAAAATCCGCCATAAGCTAACGGCTGTCATCGCCTGTTACAAAGATGCTCAGGCTATTCCGTTTATGCACGAGCGCCTGACAAAAACGTTTCGTAAAATAGGCGTGGATTATGAAATCATTTTTGTAAATGACTGTTCACCGGACAATACCGATGAGGTGTTGCAGAAAATAGTGAACGAGGACGACCAGGTTATTGCCATTGAACATTCTCGCAACTTTGGCTCACAGGCGGCCTTTTTATCAGGCATGGAAATTTCGACCGGTGATGGGGTGATATTGCTGGATGGCGATTTGCAAGACCCACCGGAGTTGATTGAAGATTTCTACAAAAAATATTTAGAAGGATTTGATGTAGTATATGGCAGGAGAGTAGCGCGCGAGGGCAATCAGACTTTGGTTACTTTTTACAAATTGTTTTACCGACTCTTCCGCAGTGTAAGCTATGTGCCCATACCCCTCGATGCCGGTGATTTTAGTTTGATGGATAGAAAAGTAGTAGATGAATTGGTCCGGTTGCCGGAAACAGACCAGTTCATGCGCGGGCTTCGCGCCTGGGTAGGCTTCAAGCAAACGGGCGTAGATTATGTGCGCCCGGAGCGAATGTTTGGTGTAACTACCAACAACATGCGCAAAAACCTGGCATGGGCACGCAAGGCAATCTTCAGTTTTAGTTTTGTGCCGCTGGAGTTAATGACCTACTTGGGATGGTCGCTCACTATCTTTTCGTTTATTGCCATCCTCATTCAGATTGTATTGTACTTCGTAATGCCCGGTAACCCGCACGGTGTAACCACTATCATTGTTTTAATTCTGTTTTTTGGTGGTTTACAAATGTTGGGCATTTCGGTGCTAGGTGAATATCAGGCCAAAATTCTGGAAGAAACAAAGAGAAGACCCAAGTTTATAAGAAGAAATATCTATAGAAAGACCTACTAATGTCAGAGCAGTTTCGTCCCGTTTCTAACACGCGTTCCGATTCCTTTTTAGGAAAGCTGAAATTCTATGGCCGAATGCTGCTTGACTTGCAGATACTGACCATCTATCGCCACATCGCTAAAACTATTCCTGCCTATAAAGGCAATGTGTTGGACGTTGGTTGCGGTCAATCACCCTACAAGTTTTTGCTGAATGCTGCCGAAACAAAATACTTTGGAGTTGATATTGTAGATGCAGAGAAGTTTGACTACAACAATACTGACATTACGCCCTTCAACGGAGAAGATATTCCATTCGAAAATGAAAAGTTTGATGCTGTTATATGTACCGAAGTGCTGGAACACGTGCAGCATTATCAGAAACTGATAGATGAAATGCATCGGGTGATGAAACCCGGAGCTACGGGCATTGTGACTATTCCCTGGAGTGCGAGGTTTCATTATGCGCCTTACGATTATTTCCGCTACACACCGAGCAGTTTAAAAACCATGTTTTCAAAGTTCTCGGAGGGGAAAATTATACCACGCGGGTCTGATATCAGCAATGTGGTGAATAAACTAATCGTGATGTGGGCGCGTAATTTGTATTGCGATGCTGTGGCTAAATTTATTTTGGTTCCTTTCTGGATAGTTACCTTACCTCTCTTGGGAGTAGCAGTGGCTATTGCACACATTTCCTTATGGCTCAACTTAGGCAGCACAGACGACCCGCTGGGCTACACGATTATTTTAAAGAAGTAATGGACAATATAAAAGACGACAGAGGATATAATCAGGTGTGGGCCGATACGAAGTCGACCCGTGTGCGCGCAGAACGCAGGGGCGATTACATGATTTCAAAGATGGACGTTCAACCTTCCAAAAGCGTAATGGAAATTGGTTGCGGCACCGGCAAGAACTGTTATTTGCTGGCGCAAAAAACAGGCATGCAGATTTTAGGAACCGACTTATGTGTGCCGTTTATAGAAAATGCTAAACAACAATATCAGGCGCCCAATCTCCGGTTTGGTGTATTGAACTTTAATGAAGCAGCACAATTCCAAGGCGAAAAATTTGACTACATCATCGGCAATGGTATTCTGCATCACCTCTACTACCACTTAGATAGCGCTTTTGTGAATATGAAAGCACTGCTGAAGCCGGGAGGCAGAATCATCTTTATGGAGCCGAATCTTTACAACCCTTACGTCTATTTTATTTTCAGTTACGAGGTGTTGCGCAAGGCTACTTACCTGGAGCCTGATGAAATGGCGTTCTCCAAAAGTTTTGTTACGGATAAATTACAAAAGGCGGGCTATAAGAATATTGTCGTGGAGTATAAGGACTTCCTGCTGCCCGGTGTACCCGATTTTTTGATTACTCCCTCGGTGGTGGTGGGCGATGTGCTGGAAAAGATTCCGGTTGCTAACAGGCTGAGCCAGTCGATTGGTATCGTAGCCGAGATATAATACTACTTGCAATACAACTCCAGAGATTGTAACGCATCTTTGTTGCCCAGCTCCGCGGCTTTTTTCCAATCGCTGCATGAAGCTACAAAGCCAAGTGCCAGTCCTTTTGTCCAGCCCCGGTAATAGAAAATTTCTCCCTCGCAGGGCCGTAGTGCAATGGCCTTATCAAAAGCGATGGCTGATTGTTCAAAATCCTGCAGATGGCCATAGGCAACACCCAAATAGAAATACGTAAGCCATTCGCAATAATCGCCACAGGTAGTGCAATTTGTATTTGCTAAGGCAATGGC
>CAYQRR010000272.1:0-4157 GCA_964419635.1 uncultured Chitinophaga sp.
CGGGTGAATAAGCACTGTTGTTGTCGAGATAATTCTGTGAGGGAATCCAGAAATCGTTGCCAAGGGCGCTTTGTCCTTTGAGTACAAATATTTCGGGGTTGCACTGGCATTGCGCGCTTACCACTTCGTAGTAAGCAGTAATGGAAGCCGTGGAAGAAATTTTTAAACCATAGTTCAGGTTTGTGTTGGCCGGTTTGTTTTCTATCTGGTCTATCCAGGCGGTGAGGTCAACAGACTGCGTGTTGTTGGCCGGAATGTTGACTACTTGCGGAGGCAGGCCGCCACCGGCCGGTTGCGAAATAGTAACTGTGGCCGGCTGTGTGGCGGTGGTCATCCGCAGTACAATTGGCCGGTCGAAATTAGCGGTGTGTATGGAAACCTCGGGTGCTGCAAACCAAAACACGGTATCGGTTTGTGCGTGGCACAGAAACACATTCAAGGCCAACAGGCAGAACAAGTAGATTTTTTTCATAGGGGTGTTTGGTGCACCAAAGATAGAAGAATGACCACACGAGTTGCACCCTTGCACAGTAAGTAGATTAAAGTTTTAGATTTAGATAAATTTTTGCACCATGACAGAAGACATACAGGGACCTCAGTTGCCCAAGGATGCTCACAAGCATCCGCTATCGGCTCAGGAAGCATCTGCCAAAACACGAAAAGCTTTTTTGAGCGCCACCATTGGGGCGGTGCTGCTGATAAGCAGTTTTGCCTTAACATATTTGCTCTCGCATCATGACCGTTCGTTTACCTTCGCGCTGTATGGCATGACCATGTTGGGCGTTGTCTTTATCTTTTTGGGCTTGGTATTATTTTGCGAATAAGTACATGACAACACACAAAAATCCTGCGGTGTTTTATATCACCGCCTCTGTAGCCACCTTATCTCTTTCCTTTTTCTTTTTAGCCGTATTTAAAGGTTGGTTTGGTCCGGCTACCGATGTGGGCGGAGCGTTCTGCGAAGCTGCGCGCCCCGGCATGGTTAAGCAACCGGCCAACACCTGGAGCAACTTGGCGTTTGTGGTAGCGGGACTCGCCATGGCCTGGCAGATGTCTTCGGGAGCTTTTGCGCAAAACAAAAACAAGTTTACACAGAGCAATTTCACGGCTATCTTTTTTTCGGTGCTGGTGGTATTGCTGGGGCCGGGGAGCATGGCTATGCACGCTACCGAAACACAGCTAGGGGGCAGTCTGGACATGCTGAGCATGTATCTGGTAGCCGCCTTTGCCGCCTCTTATGCCATGCAGCGTTTTTTTAACTGGCAAAACTGGCAGTTCTTTGTTTCCTTTCTACTTATCATCATTTTTTGCGAATGGGCAGGCACCTTCCACATGCGCATACCCTTGGTGCACTATGCCGGCAACGCAGCGTTTGGGTTGTTTTTAATAGTCAGTGCCATTTTTGAGTTACTAAATGGATATGTGCGCCACCTCTCCATGGATAAAAAATACGGTTACTATAGTCTGGCCTCCATCACGCTTGCATTTATTATTTGGAATATGTGGCTGGATGGCAGCCCCTTGTGTAATCCCGGTTCGTTAATTCAAGGACATGCCATGTGGCACATGCTGGATGCGCTGGCCGCTTACTTTTTGTTTAGAATGTACGTGAGTGAGCATGCAGAGTGAGAACAAGCCGCAAGCACACCCTCACCAATTTTGAAAACAGACCACCTGATATGAGAGACGAACGCGAAGCTATTTCTATCAATAAATACATCAGCAACTCCGGCTTTTGTTCGCGCAGAGAAGCGGACCAATACATTGAGGAAGCGCGGGTAGAAATTAACGACAACATTGCTTTGGCCACCGATAAAGTGTATCCGGGCGATGCGGTGTATGTAGACGGAGAGCGCATTAAACTCAAACAAAATGCGCAGCAGATTTATATCGCGTTTCATAAACCGGTAGGCATAACCAGCACCACCGACCCCACCGATCGCAGCAATATCATTTCATTTATTAATCATCCTAAGCGAATTTTTCCCATTGGCCGGCTCGATAAAGATTCGTCCGGGCTTATTCTGCTCACCAGCGATGGTGATATTGTCAATAAAATTTTGCGGGCCGGCAACGAGCATGAAAAAGAATATGTGGTGACGGTAGATAAACCCATTACGCCCGAGTTTGTAAAAAAGATGAGCAGCGGGGTATACATTTTGGGAGAGCGCACCAAACCCTGTACGGTTAAACAAGAAGGCCCCAAGCGCTTTCGCATTATCCTTACACAGGGCCTAAATCGTCAGATACGCAGAATGTGTGAAGCGCTTGACTATAAAGTGATTTCACTCTTGCGCACGCGCATCATGGGAATTACACTTGCCAACATACCGGTGGGCAAATGGCGAAATCTCACTTACACCGAACTGGAGGAACTGAAACAACAATTAAAACACTCTGTGAAAACAGAAGAGGCTTCGCTACGAGGCGTTCAACTAAAAAAAACGAAACACAAAAGATGAAGCACTTCTTCACCACACTTGTAGTCATGCTTCTATTCGGATGTCATTCCGACAAGCCACAAACTGCACACAACACATATTTCAACTACTCAAAATCCGAACTGGAAAATGCCGGAGTAAAAATGGTGGACGTGCAAACACCCAAAGGAAAATTTAAAGTGTGGACCAAGAAAACCGGCAACAATCCGCGCATTAAAATTTTGTTGCTGCATGGCGGCCCCGCCCTCACACACGAATACATGGAATGCTTCGATGCATTTTTTGGTAAAGAGGGTTTTGAGTTTTATCACTACGACCAACTCGGCTCGCACTACAGCGATCAACCCACCGACTCTACACTCTGGACGCTCGAACGATTTGTGGAAGAGGTGGAGCAGGTGCGGCAGGCGTTGCAGTTGGACAGCAGCAATTTTTACATACTTGGCAATAGTTGGGGCGGCATACTGGGCATGGAGTATGCGCTCAAATATCAGCAACACATGAAAGGGCTCATCATATCTAACATGACAGCCGACTATGCAAAGTATGGCGCTTACAATCAAAAGTTGCGCGCACAAATGCGGAGGTCACTAATTGATTCGCTCGAAGCATTTGAGAAGGAAAATGATTTTCTGAATCCCGTGTATCAGCAGTTAGTGTTTGATGAATACTACTGCCGCCACATTTTGCGCAAGCCTGCCAGCGACTGGCCCGAGCCGGTGTTGCGTTCTTTTAAGCATCTTAATTTTCCGGTATATGATATTCTGCAAGGCCCCAGCGAGTTTGTGCCGGGTGGCCGCCTGGTGGGTTGGGAGTGCTGGACGCGCTTAAAAAATCTAACTGTTCCTACCTTAATGATTGGTGCGCGCTACGACACCATGAACCCCGAGGAAATGGAGCAAATGAGCAAGCTGGTGCAAGACGGCAGCTATCTTTATTGCCCGAATGGTGGGCACCTGAGCATGTGGGATGCACAGGAAGAGTATTATCCGGGAACAATTAAGTGGGTGAGGGAAGTGGATGAAAGAAAACAATAACTTGCCCGACCAAATTTATCGCCAACATGAAAATTTTTGAATACTTCGAAAAAGCCTGGATAGGAGCGGCCATAGCTGCTTTGCTGGTGGCTCTATATAATTTTGCCACACTGCGCGTGTTTGATAATCGCGTTTATTTTCCGCTCTTCTGTGTGGGTTTTTGTTTGCTCATTTGGTTTAATCTTCGCGGACAAAGAAGATTTAAAGAGAAAATAATGCAAGACGAGAACAACCAGCCAAAGTCAAAACAATAATTCTGTGTCCACTATTTCATTAACTCAGTTTAGCAAAGGCAGCGGCTGTGGTTGCAAAGTAGCACCACACCTGCTTGAAGAAATTTTAAACGGTAATGCGGCCGATATAAGTTTTCCAAAACTGTTGGTGGGCAATAGCACACAAGATGATGCAGCTGTGTATGACCTGGGTAACGGCACTGTGCTCATCAGCACAGTAGATTTTTTTACACCAATCGTCAACGATGCTTTCACCTTCGGCAAAATAGCGGCAGCTAATGCCCTCAGTGATGTATATGCCATGGGGGGCACGCCAACGCTGGCCATTGCCGTTATGGGTTTTCCTGTAGAGAAACTTCCCGTGGAAACAGCCCGACAAATTATTGCCGGAGCTAAAGAAATATGCAACGAGGCTCAAATACCGTTGGCGGGTGGTCACACGATTG
>CAYQRR010000273.1:0-2903 GCA_964419635.1 uncultured Chitinophaga sp.
CTTGTTCTGCGAATTTCTGCCATATAATTCATCTTCGTTTCGGAGCGAAACGCCTTCCACCAACACTTCAAATGTCTTTCCCACATCGGCCAGATTTAGTTCCCAGGAATGCTTGCGATGTAGGTCTACAATTTCCTGTAGTCTTCGCTTTTTGGTCTCTTCCGGTACGTCATCAGTAAATTTTTTGGCAGCTACAGTTCCCGGCCTCTCGCTGTAAGCAAACATGTACGCCATAGAATATTTTACTTCCTCCATTAAACTCAGTGTATCTTGATGTTCTTCTTCTGTTTCTGAGCAAAAACCGGCAATAATATCTGTTGAAATGGCGGCTTCCGGTACTATTGTTTTTATAGCTGCAATCCGCTGTTGATACCATTCTCTGTTATAAGTTCTGTTCATCATTTCCAGAATTCTGGAATTTCCACTTTGAACGGGCAGATGGATATACTTACAAATGTTATGGTATTTAGCCATGGTGTACAACACATCATCTGTCATGTCTTTGGGATGTGAAGTTGAAAAACGAACCCGCAAGTCAGGCGCAATTTGTGCCACCATTTCCATTAGTTGCGCAAAATTGATTACGCTCTCGTCATACTTGGCATCCACCAGCTTTTTGCCCACCAGTTTTTCATCTTTTGAAAATCGGTAAGAATCTACATTTTGCCCCAGTAAGGTTACTTCCCGATACCCATTTTTGTATAATTCTCTGGCTTCGTTTACGATACTTTCAGCATCGCGGCTGCGTTCACGGCCACGGGTAAACGGCACTACGCAAAAGGCACACATATTGTCGCAACCGCGCATGATGCTGATAAATGCAGAAACTCCGTTGCTGTTTAATCGAACAGGACTAATCTCAGCATAGGTTTCTTCGCGAGATAGTAGCACATTCACAGATTTTTGACCCGTTTCTGCTTCCTCAATTAGGGACGGTAAGGACCGATAAGCATCCGGACCGGCCACAATATCTACCAGTTTTTCCTCCTCCAGAAATTTTTCTTTAAGTCGTTCAGCCATACAGCCCAATACGCCAATTACAGCACCCCGTTTCTTTTTCTTTACGGCTCCTAAATGCTGCAAACGATAGCGAACCCGCTGCTCTGCATTGTCGCGTATAGAGCAGGTGTTTATTAAAATGAGATCAGCCTCCAGGAATTCAGCGGTAGAATCAAAGCCGGCATTTGCTAAAATAGATGCAACCACTTCACTGTCGGCAAAGTTCATTTGGCAGCCGTAGCTTTCGATATAGAATTTTTTACCATTGCTACGGACTCCATTCTTTTTCTCGATTGTAAGTGTTTCACCCTGGCGTGATTCGTCCACCACCTTAGGCTCAACTTCAAACGCTATTTCATTATTGTATAGTGTGTTTTTCATTGTATAAAACAGGTCGGCAAATATATCTTTGAAAACGGGATTGCTGATAGCGATTCAACAAAAAAGCCGTCAGATTGGTGACGGCTTTTTGAATATTAGTCCTCGAAGTTTTCAGCAAAATCTGTCGGTGGTGCAGAGGTGGCTGATTGTTCGCTGCCTTGTGAGTCTTCTTTCTTTCGGCTCATCTTGGCTTCCAGGCAAAGGGTAGCATGAGGAACTACACGAAGCCTTTCTTTGGGGATGAGTTGTCCGGTGGATCTGCAAATTCCGTAGGTTTTATTTTCAACTCTTACCAAAGCCAGTTCCAGATTACGGATGTACGTGTGCTGGCGGCTTATCTGGTTCATAAGCGTTTCCATTTCAGATGTATCTGTTCCTTCCTCCATATTCCAAGCTTTGTTTCCGGCTTGGCTATCGGTATGGTTGTCCAAAGCATCTTTCAAATAGGCGAGTTCTTCGCGGGCGGCATTCAGTTTTTTGTCAATCAGTGTTTTGAATTCTTTCAATTCTTCGTCACTATAACGTTGTAGGTTGTCATTTGTCGGCACAGGCTTTGATTTTTTTAATGGTGCTTTCGCCTGCACTACGGGATTCGATTTTACAGGGGCTGGCTTAGCGGCAACTGGTTTAGACGCTACCGGTTTGGCTACTGCTTTCTGCGCAATCTTTTTCGGTGCAGGTTTAGCAGGTTTTACAATTTTCTTCGCTATGGGTTTCGCTTTGGGAGCTACTTTTTTCAACACTTTTTTTACAGCTTTAACCACCGCTTTTTTCTTTACTACGGGTTTTGCGGCCTTCTTAACTGTCGTTTTTTTGCCGGCTACTACTTTCTTTTTAGCCACCGGTTTGCTCACTTTTTTAGCTATGGGCTTGGCTTTAGCTTTTTTAGCTGCCGGTTTTGGTTTCGAAATAGGCTTTGCTTTCACAGTGCTCTTCTTCTTGTCTTTTCCTTTTGCCATGTTTAGAATGTTTTTAACGGTGCTTACTAATCCTTTAAAGGTCGCCATAGATTAAAATGAGGCCGCAAAAGTAATTTTTCCAATTAAAACCCAAACGAGCCCAAAACAAGGCGGCACCCTAGTGGAGTGCCGCTTTTGTATAACCTGAAGGGTAGGTATTACTTCTTAAGCACCATTTTAAATCCCGTGCCATGAACGTTGATGATTTCTACATTGGAATCATCTTTTAAATATTTGCGAAGTTTTGCAATGTATACGTCCATGCTTCGGCCCGCAAAGTATGAATCTGTGCCCCAAACGGTATTTAGGGCCACCTCCCTTGGCAGGAGTTTATCTTGGTAAAGCGCAAGGATTTTCAAAAGCTCCGATTCTTTGGTGGTGAGTTTGGTTTCTTTGCTTCCAATTTTCAAGGTGCGCAAGGTGTTGTTGAAATCAAATTTTCCAATGGTGAACTCGTTTTTGGTGTTCATCTCTTCCTTAGGGAGTCGCTTAAAGATGTTCTCCATTCTTAAAGTCAGTTCTTCCATGCTAAAAAGCTTTGTGATATAAACATCAGCCCCTAGT
>CAYQRR010000273.1:2913-4152 GCA_964419635.1 uncultured Chitinophaga sp.
ATGCTCGCGCCGCCGTTACTTCCTACCCGTACAGCCAGACTCGCATCAGCGAGATAAGCTGGTCGGGATCCACGGGCTTTGTGATGTAGTCAGAGGCGCCGGCTTCGATGCATTTTTCGCGGTCACCTTTCATGGCTTTGGCGGTCAGAAAAATAATGGGAATCTGACTGTTCATTTTTCTGATTTCGCTGGCAAGGGTAAAGCCGTCTTTCTTGGGCATCATCACGTCAAGTATACAGATATCAAAGCGGTTGGCTTTAAACTCATGGAAGCCGTCTTCTCCATTTCTTTTGAGCACTACTTCAAAATTTTTGTCATCAAGTGCATCTTGAAGCAAGTTACCAAGATTGGTGTCGTCTTCTACCAGTAAAACCTTTTTCTTTTGGCTGTTCATTTTAGTTGTTTTTCAATTGTTAAAACAAACGTGGAGCCATTTTTTTAACAAACCGTATTCCTTAAGGTTTCTTAACAAAACGATTAGGTAGTTTTGAAGGGTAAAAATATCTCGAAACGAGTCCCTTTTCCTATGTCGCTGTATACTTTAATGGTGCCATGATGCGCATCCACCAATACTTTAACGTAGCTAAGGCCAAGCCCGAACCCTTTTACATTGTGAATATTACCGGTAGGAACCCGATAGAATTTTTCAAAAATCTTTTTCTGATTTTCCTTGGAAATACCTATGCCATTGTCTTCTATAGTTACATATACCCCTTTGGAATCACTTCTTGTGGCAACCGATATTTTCAACAACTCTTCCTTTCTATACTTAATCGCATTGTCAAAAATATTGTGCAATGCATTGGTGATATGGAAGATATCGGCCTGAATTACCGGGTTTTCGGCCAATAGTTTTTTAGAGATAGTTCCATTTTCGCTCTGTAATCTAAGCTCCAACGAATCGGCAATGTCGTCAATCAATTGGTTCATATTGACTGATTCTTTATTCAGCTTAAACTCGCCACGGTCCAGTCGTGCTACCTGAAGCACATTCTCGATATGTCCGCTAAGTCGCTTATTTTCCTCGTCTATAATGTTGGAGTAATTCAGGATTTTCTCCTTGTTTTCAATCACTCTATCTTTCTTCAACATTTGACTGGCAAGGGAAATAGTGGCTACCGGTGTTTTAAATTCATGCGTCATGTTGTTGATGAAGTCAGTTTTCAACTCGTCCAACTTTTTTTGACGGTAAATAATATAAAACGAACCGCCAAAGGATGCCAATATGATTAAGACAAA
>CAYQRR010000274.1:0-4139 GCA_964419635.1 uncultured Chitinophaga sp.
CTATTGTGCGGGTAAAATTACCTCGATTAAGCTTAGCTTACTTGCTGAACACAAATGTCCTTGCGGCAAAAAACCGATGAAGAAAGATTGTTGCAAGGAAGAAGCGAAAACTTTTAAAATAAAGAACGAACAGCAAAAGGCATATCAGTTTTCATTAAAAATTTTCCAGGCATTCACTTCTCAACCTCTTTTTTCGAACGACTGTAAATCCTATAATCCGCAGCCCTTAACGTTAAACCGATATTTGTGTTTAGGACATCCGCCCGATAATACAAAGTCCCCGCTCTACATCCAACATAGGGTTTTTCGCATTTGATTTTTACGTGCGAAGTTTTTTGGCCGACACTTTAGGTGCTTCGGCTTTAAGTGCTTTTATGGCGCTCTGGTTTCTGATTTTAATCTTCAACACGTATAATTCATTGGAAATGAAAAAGACAAAATTATTTTTTGCAATAACTGCAATAACCGTCCTTGTTGTTAGTATATATTCTTGTAAAAAGGACTCCAAAAACAATTCCCTTCCGGACTTAAATATCAATTATCCTGCTGCCTTTGTTGTTAATGGCGGCTCCAACTCCTTATCAGTTATTAAGCTTTCTGACGGAACTGTGAGCCAGACTATTGACCTGACAAAGCAACCAATGGATGGCATGGATCCTATGGCAACGGGTATTACGTGGCCACATCACATCTATGTGAACCCTGCAAAAAACCAACTGGCAATCGGTGTTCCAGGTATGGATTTGAGTGGGGGACACTCAGGTGGTATGTCTGGCATGACAGGCAAATTTGCTGTGTTGGATGCCGTGAAGGGTTACATTACCAAAGTAGTGGATATTCCTGTTATGAATCATAACGCTGTATTCTCTCCCAACGGTAGCGAAATTTGGACAGCGCGTATGGAGGACATGGGCAAAGTGTTGGTATATGATGCCAGCACCTATCAACTCAAAAATACCATAGCTGTGGGTATGCAGCCTGCGGAAGTTACCTTTTCCTACGATGGTTCAATGGCCTTTGTCGCAAACGGTAGCGACAGTTCTGTAACGGCTATTGACGCTGCCAATAAAACGGTAATGGCTACAATTCCTGTTGGTAGCGATCCCGTGGGTGCATGGCCTGGCAGTGACAATAAAATGTATGTGGACAATGAAGAAGGCCAGACTATTTCTGTGATTGACATGTCTTCCATGAGTGTTGTGGAAACAGTTACGCTTGGTTTTATGCCTGGTATGGCGTCATACAACGGCAGCATGGGTGAGTTGTGGGTTTCCGACCCCGATAACGGCAAAGTGCATTGGTGGACTTGGAATACAGGCATGAACATGTACATGCACGGTGGCGCGTTTGCGACAGGTGCAGGGGCTCATGCTATAGCTTTCAACGGAATGACGGCTTACGTTACCAATCAATTGGCAGGAACAGTTTCGGTGTGCGATGTGATGACCCATGCTGTAACAAAGACAATTACCGTAGGAACAAAACCAAACGGAATATGCCTCAAGCTATAAAAGCCAATCAATCAACCCAAATTCAAAAAGCGATGAACAAAAAAATCATTCTGTTTTGCACTGTTTTAATCTGTGTGCTTGCGGCTTGCAATCATTCAGGCAAAACAGAAAGCATAACAAACGACTCAAATAAAACAGTAGCCATTTATCAATGTCCGATGGATTGCGAACATGGGAAAACATACGATAAACCTGGTAAATGTCCGGTATGTGAAATGGATTTAGAAAAGAAATAGAAAGGTGAAAATTTACATAAAAAATATGGTGTGCAACCGATGTAAAATGGTTGTAAGGTCCGAGTTGGAAAAACTTGGACTTCACCCTATTTCAGTGGAGTTGGGTGAGGTGGATATACGGGATGAATTACAGGGCTACGAAAGACAGAATATTCATGCTACCCTGCAAAAATTCGGTTTTGCCCTCTTAGACGATAAGAAAAGTGTAGTTATTGAGCGCGTGAAAAATATGATTGTTGATTTAGTACAAAACAAAAACAATCATCTTAAAACAACTCTTTCCGACTATTTAAGTAGAGAGCTAAACCACGATTACACTTACATCACAAACTTGTTTACCCAAGTAGAAGGCACCACGATTGAGCAATATTATATTGCGCAGAAGATTGAAAGGGTGAAGGAGTTGCTTGTTTATGATGAAATGAGTTTGAGCGAAATGGCTTACACACTTAATTACAGTAGTGTGGCGCATCTCAGCGCACAATTCAAAAAAGTAACAGGACTTACACCTTCCCATTACAAACAACTAAAAGAGAAAAAAAGGAAACCCCTTGAAGAATTGTAAAAAATATAAATCATTTCGAAAATTCTGTAAAGCTTATGGCCATGTTCAGTCCGAATTTTGCCTCAACAAAATTTTTAAAACATGACACATACTTACAACATTTCTGGAATGACCTGCGCCAACTGTGAAGCCAAAGTAAGATCCGCTTTACTCACGTTGCCAGATGTAACCACTGTAGAGGTTTCAAAGGAAACTTCCACAGCAATTATCTCTATGAACAAGCATATTGCTTTAAGCGAGTTGCAGAAAGCCATCGGTGAAAACGGCAGATACAAAATCTCGGCAAAACAGCACAGCGAAACTGCCGAGCAGGCAAGATCGTGGTTTGAAACTTACAAACCTATTCTGCTCATCTTTGCTTATATCACAATGATCAGTTTGCTCGTTCAATTTGGCCAAGGTCATTTTATGCCAATGCAATTTATGCAGTATTTTATGGCGGGTTTCTTCCTCACATTTTCCTTTTTCAAGTTACTTAATCTTTCAGGCTTTGCTGAAAGCTATGCTATGTATGATGTCATCGCGAAGCGCATTCCGGTTTGGGGATATATATATGCCTTTACTGAATTGACTTTAGGTATAGCGTACCTCATCAACTTTAATCCACTTGTTACGAATGCTGTAACCTTTATCGTGATGTCGGTAAGCATCATCGGCGTTTTACAAAGTGTGTTAAATAAAAAGAAAATTCAATGTGCTTGCTTGGGCGCCGTTTTCAATTTACCCATGAGCACGGTTACCATTATTGAAGATGCGCTGATGATCGTGATGAGCGGCTTAACATTTTTAATCATTTAAAAAACATACATTTGTACCCAATGCGAAATAAACACTTCATCTTTCTGAGTTTACTCTCAGCATATATGCTGATGTTTGCGCATTCTATTATTCCGCATCATCACCACGAAAACAAACAGGAAGCCGATAAGCACCATCAGCATGAACATACGAGCCATCAACATGATGGCAAGGAAAGCGAAGGGCACGAACATACGGCGCATTTTGTTCATTCAGCAGACTTTGAAACATATGTTTCTTCGGCTTCATACAAGTTTGTTGATCTTTCTAAATTTCATTTAGACCTTTTCCTTCTTACACGAGACTTTTTCGATTTCCATGCTCAATGCTTTGTAGCCGAATCGGACTGGCTTCCTGACCTGTCTCCTCCTGATATTGTTTATACGCCTCTACCCAATGGGTTAAGAGGCTCTCCGTTTTTCATTTTGCAGGCTTAGCGCGGAAGTAATTTCCGTTTTGCTAGGATGCTTTTGCGCGTGTCGTAAAAGCCGTTTATGGCTGTCTAATTCAATTAAAAAGTGAAATGGAAAACAAAAAATATATCCCAGCTTTGGGCTACGATTTTCTGAGCGAATATTACGACCTCGCCATTAAAATCACGATGCCCGAAAAGAAATTCAGAAATAAACTGATAGACTGGCTTGATCCACTTTCAGGCGAATGTATTTTAGAGTTTGGTTTCGGTACGGCTCAAAACCTTTTACTCTTAAAAGAAAGAAAACCCGAAGCAATGGCACAAGGGGTAGACATTGACCCCAAGATTAAATCCATTGCGCAATACAAACTGGGAAAACGCAATTTAAATGTGCCGCTTCACCTTTACGATGGAAACCAATTGCCATTTGCAGATAACTCGTTTGATAAAGTTTTCAGTTCCCTTGTCTTTCATCAGTTAGATGCAATCACGAAACATCGTTGTCTTATTGAATTACATCGTGTTCTTAAACCTAATGGAAAGCTGCTGATTGGCGATTGGGGTAATGCAAAAAATATATGGCTACAGCAATACCGAACGCCTGGTTATTTTCG
>CAYQRR010000275.1:0-4135 GCA_964419635.1 uncultured Chitinophaga sp.
ATGATACCTCGAGTTGTACTGCTCCAATGTTAGTGAACTTTACAGGAAGCGCGCCCGGTGCTAGTAGTTACAGCTGGGTTTTTGGCGATGGAGGTGTTTCTACTAGTTTAAGCCCCGCTTATACTTATAACTCCACTGGCTCATTTTCGGTTACCTTCAATGCTGTAAACTCTGCGGGATGCGTAACTTCGGTTACAAGACCAGGATACATCGATGTGGGAACACTAAATGTCACAATCAATGCAGATTCTACGAATGGGTGTACACCCCTTTTAGTTAATTTTTCGAGTAATGTAACCACCAATTCCCCTATAACATCATATCAATGGGATTTTGGCGATGGCATAACATCCGTTTTAGCCAATCCGTTACATTATTACAACACAACTGGTCAATACGTTCCTACATTGGATGTCACGAATGCAGAAGGTTGCACAATAAGTGTCACCTTCCCGGGTCAGATTAACGTAGGTCAATCGCTTTCACCCGCCTTTTCCGCAGTCCCACTTATTCAATGCGTAAATCAGACAGTAACTTTTACAAATCAAACCGCTGGCTCCACAGCACAAACAATCTGGCTTTGGGAGTTTGGAGATGGGCAAACTAGTGCTGCCCCTTCACCCACCCATGCTTACTCTGACACCGGCACTTATACCGTGACATTGACGGTTATTAATCAAGGCTGCTCAAGTGACACTGAGATTGTTGATTATATCTTAATCGTAGTTCCCAAAGCGGATTTCAATTTCGATTTTGATTGTAATAATCCAACAACAGTACAGTTTCGCGATACTTCTCAAGGAGCAGATTCTTGGTTTTGGGATTTTGGTGATGGCACCACATCTAACCTCCAAAATCCATTACATACCTTTCCCTCCCCTGCTAGTTATGAAGTTACTTTGATTGTAGAAAATTTCTCAACTGGTTGTATAGATTCAATCAAAAAGACGCTCCCGATCGGCACACCGGATGCTTTATTTTTTGCTGATACCACTCAAGGTTGTCGTTCGCTTACTGTTCAGTTTAGTGACAGTTCTACTTTTGCCAGTGGTTGGTTTTGGGATTTTGGTGATGGATCGGCCGGTAGTAGCGCTCAATCACCTACACATACTTTCACTGACACCGGGAGATACACCATTACGTTGGTGATAAATCCTGGACAAACCTGTTCGGATACCGTTAGGCGTATTAATTACATTACTGTATACGGTGCATACGCTAACTTTTTCCCTACCCCAACTGTTGCTTGTGTTCCTATGAATACGGTTTTTACAGATAGCAGTAAATCTTACTTAGGTTCCATAACCTCTTGGAAGTATTACTTTGGTAATGGAGATAGTAGTTCGCTTAAAAACCCCACGTACACTTACAATAACTCCGGAAACTTCAATGTAACATTGCGTGTAACGGATACTCGAGGTTGCAGCAGTACCGCTACAAAAAATGTAGCACCACAAAGTGTAACGGCAGGATTTAGTTCTGATACTGTAGTTTGCCCCGGAGAGACCACCAGATTTTTTAGTTCAACACAATCAGGCGTTACTTTTCAATGGAATTTTGGCGATGGAACCACAGGGACAGGACCAAACCCAAGTCATACCTACGGTAATGTTGGAAATTATTCGGTAACTCAGATAATCATACTTGATAACATCGGTTGCCGCGACACGTTGTTTGTTCCTAATTTGGTGGATGTAGACACGCCTGTAGCTGACTTTTATGTGACTACTAATTTCGCTCCTTGCCCACCTTTCCCGGTACAATTCTATAACACTACTAATCGGTTTGACTTAAACTGGATTTGGGTTTTTGGGGATGGGGACACCAGCACTTCCCGAGATCCACTTCATGTTTATTTCTTCCCCGGTGATTATGATGTAAAACTGGTTGCCTGGGATTCTTCAGGCTGCGCAGACTCCATTACATACATAGATTTAATCCGCGTAAGAGGCCCAATAGGAAATTTTGAAGCCATCCCTGATTCAGGTTGTGTACCGTTAACTACGAGTATTGTAGGTTCAGTGGCCTCCACGGTAAATATTATTGCTGACTTGGGTGATGGAACTTCTTTTATCGATACGGTTAATCTTACTCATACCTATACTACGCCAGGCACTTATTATCCCATTTATACACTAACTGACAGCGTGGGATGCGTGGTATCGTATCCTGTAGATACCATCGTTGTGGGCCTGATTCCATATCCGGGATTACCTACCGACACTACAGTCTGCAAGGGAAACTATGTGCCCTTTAATTTACCTTATGGAGATTTTTTTGTTTGGACAGCCAACCAATCACCCACTTACCTTTCTTGTGATTCATGTAAAAGCACGCTGTCCACAGCTCCCGACACGATTGTTTATTATGTAACGGCCACCACAAACATCGGTTGTGTAGCCAGCGATACCATTACCGTAAATGTAGACCCATTACCACCCATACAGCCGGGACCATTTTATCGCATCTGTCCGGGCGACACGCTCCAGTTAACGGCCGGTGCTGGAGTCAACAACGCCTTCTGGACGCCCAACATTTTTATCAATGATACAACCATTGTAAATCCATTGGTTTTTCCACCCGATACACAGTTTTATAGAGTAACGGGCTATAACCAAACCGGATGTTCCATCTCAAAGTTGGTGAGAGTGTACGTAATTAAAAATGTGGATGCTGATTTGCTAATCTCCGACTCTCTTGTTTGTGAAGGGGGAGAAATTGTTTTGGATGTAAATGTGTATGAAGCATCTGTGCTTGATACCAGCTTCCTTTGGATACCATCCACCTATTTGGACGCTGATAATATAGAGGATCCTACCGTTTCTGCTCCCTTTGGCAGCTATACTTATACTGTCATTGTAAGCAGCAACAACTGCGCTCCGGATACGGATAATGTGAATATTACAATAGCTCCTATACCCTCTGTAGAAGCCGGAGACGACCAAACGGTCACTGATGGCACAGTGGTTCAGATTTATGCTTCGTCACCTAATGATGTAACCTATTCTTGGCAGCCAAGCATCAACAATCTTTCGTGCGTAGATTGTAGACGCCCATATGTGACCGCACAAACTACGGAAACCTATTACGTAGCGGCCACTAATCAGTGGGGCTGCTTTGATATTGATTCAGTTACCGTGAGAGTGGTTAAGTGTGACCCTTCGATGGTATTTGTACCAAACTCATTTACTCCGAATGGAGATGGACTAAACGATATCCTGTATGTTCGTGGAATTGGATTGCGCAAGCTGGAGTATTTCCGGGTATTTGACCGCTGGGGACAAATGGTATATCAAACTCAGAACATCAATGAAGGCTGGGATGGTGTTTTCAACGGCAAGGCGGCCGATATTGCTACTTACGTATATACCGCGAAAGGTGAATGTAGTAGTGGTAACACTGTAGAGGTAAGCGGTAATGTGACTCTGGTTAGATAATCTAATCTTAAATCCTCGTTAAATTTGCTACTCACTCGCGAGTAGGCATGGTTTTTTAGTTTAGCAGCTCAAATTTTCATATGTCGCGTTTTTTTTTCGCTTTTTTATTAGCGTGCCCTCTGTTTGCAATTTGCCAGGAGAAACAATACAATGTTGGTGTAGTGGCGTTCTATAACCTGGAGAATCTGTTTGATACATTAAATGATCCTGATAAAAACGATGAAGACTTTACGCCTACCGGAGCCTATGGCTACACCGCAAAGGTGTATCATGATAAGTTGGGAAAGTTATCGCAGGTGTTATCCGAGCTTGGAACACAAAGTTCACCGGATGGTTTTGCTTTTTGTGGAGTAGCTGAAGTTGAAAACAGAAAAGTGTTGGAAGACTTGGTAGCCCAACCACTTTTAAAAAACAGGAATCTGAGAATAGTTCATTATAGCTCACCCGATGAGCGCGGTATAGATGTAGGATTGCTCTACAATCCGAAATATTTTAAGGTAAGACATAGTGAGAGCCTATTTGTGAAATTGGGAAGCAATTCTTCGAAACCTTATTATACACGCGATGTGTTGTGGGTCAGCGGTGATTTATTGGGCGAAATGGTTCATGTATTCGTAAACCACTGGCCAAGCAGGAGAGGAGGTGAAGATGCCAGTGCGCCCGCCCGCGCAGCTGCAGCCGCAGTTTCTAAGCATGTG
>CAYQRR010000276.1:0-4111 GCA_964419635.1 uncultured Chitinophaga sp.
AAATGCTCGATGGCACACGCGAAAACCTGGAAGGACAAAGCGAAAAACGCGGCCGCCTCGATTTTGCTCTCTGGAAAAAAGCAAAGCCTGAGCACATTATGCGTTGGCCCAGTCCCTGGGGCGAGGGCTTTCCGGGCTGGCACATAGAGTGCAGCGCCATGAGCACCAAATATCTGGGCGAAGAGTTTGATATACACGGAGGCGGCATGGATTTAATCCCCACTCACCACACCAATGAAATAGCCCAGCACCAGGCCTGCCACCACAAATCTCCGGCCCGCGTGTGGATGCACACCAATATGCTCACCGTTAACGGTCAAAAAATGAGCAAAAGCCTGGGCAATTCTTTTTTGCCTGAGCAGTTGTTTAAAGGCACACACCCTTTGCTGGAGCGTGGCTATTCACCCATGACTGTACGCTTTTTTATGCTGCAGGCGCATTACCGCAGCACCCTCGATTTTTCGAACACGGCCTTACAAGCAGCCGAAAAAGGTTATCAGCGCCTCATGAATGCGCTCAAGCTGGTGGGCGAGTTAAAAACATCCGACACCTCCACCTGCCGCATAGCCGAATTGAAGGCCGACATTTACAATGCTCTGAATGACGATTTTAATACCTCAGTGGCTATAGCCGGTTTGTTTGAAGGAGTGCGAATCATCAACGCCATTCAGGAAGGCAAAGAAACCATTACCGCTGCCGACAAAGCCACGCTGCAACAGCTTTTTAAAGGAATTGTGGAAGATGTGCTGGGCCTTCAGGCCGAAACCGGTGCCGGTTCCGACAAGGTAGAAGGCTTAATGAATCTGATTTTGGAACTCAGAAAAGATGTGCGCGCCAAAAAAGATTTTGCCGCCAGCGATAAAATCCGCGATGAGTTACTCAAGGTAGGCATACAAGTAAAAGACGGCAAAGACGGAGTTTCCTGGACCTCGAATTAAACTATGAAAAAGACACTCCTCTCTCTTTCTGTATTGCTCTGGCTCGCCTCCTGCGACACCTGCAACCACAAGACCACCACCCCTACCGAGCCCATCAAACATATCGCGGTAAACGCTCCGGCCTTCAGCAGCGATACGGCCTATAGCTACATACAAGCACAGGTAAACTTTGGGCCGCGCCACATGAACTCAAAAGGCCACGAGGCCTGCGCGGCTTACCTCCTGCGCGAAGCCCAGCGATGGGCCGACACCGTGTATGTGCAAAAATTTGAGGCCAAGGGCTACGATGGTACGGTGCTCAAGAGCACCAACATTATTGCGGCTTTTAATCCGCAGGCTACCTCCCGGGTGCTCCTCTGCTCCCATTGGGATAGCCGCCCCTGGGCCGACCAGGACGACTCGGCCAGCGCAGCTCCTATCTTGGCCGCCAACGATGGCGCCAGCGGAGTGGGCGTGCTGCTCGAAATTGCCCGCCTGCTCAAAGCCTCGCCTGTCAAAAATATTGGGGTAGATGTTTTTTTGATTGATGCTGAAGACTACGGCAAGCCCGGCTACGAAGATTCTTATTGCCTGGGTGCACAGCACTGGGCCCGGCAACCGCATGTGTCCGGCTACAAAGCCGATTTCGGTATTCTGCTCGATATGGTGGGCGCGCCCAATGCTGTTTTTGCCCGCGAAGGCAACTCCACCTTTCATGCCGGCTGGGTGCAGGATGTGGTGTGGGGCAACGCGGCCGAACTGGGCTTCGGAAATTTTTTCAGCAATGAAAGAATTGGGGCCATCACCGATGATCATCTCTATATCAACAACCTGATTAAAATACCCGCCATCGACATTATTCAATACGACCCCACCTCCTCTTCCGGCACCTTTGGCGAGTACTGGCACACGCACGAGGACGATATGGATGTGATAGACAAAGCCACCCTGCACGCAGTAGGCACCACCGTTACGCACACCATTTACAAATACGAGGCAGAGCAAAATCCGCTGCCCTGATTTTTTGGCTGTCTTTTTCTGTGCTCAAACCAACACGCTTTGTGCTAATGATTTTTTACAAAACACTTGGTGCTTGCTATCTAAACCTACTTTTGGTGGTGTTGAATAATGGCCACTAAAAAATACAACCCTAAAAGTTTCTGGAGCGTATTCCGCAGAGTGCAGATTGCGCTCTGGAGTTTTGTGTTATT
Organism: uncultured Chitinophaga sp.; assembly: GCA_964419635.1. GTDB lineage: Bacteria > Bacteroidota > Bacteroidia > Chitinophagales > LD1 > Bog-950. The sequence continues at coordinate 2,129 of CAYQRR010000276.1, forward strand.
TGTGGTACTGTTTTTTATTGGCGTAAACTATGGGCTGCTGGGCGAAATGCCCGACCTGGACGCCATCCAAAACCCGCACAACGAATTTTCTACCACTATCTATTCGTCCGACTATGAAGTGCTGGGCAGCTACTATACCGAAAACCGCGTGGAGGTATCGTACGATGAGTTGTCGCCCTATCTGGTGCAGGCGTTGGTATCCACCGAAGACAAGCGATTTTACGACCACTCGGGCATAGACCTTAAGGGGCTGTTTCGGGCAGTGGTGCTCACCGGTCTGCTGCGCAGAGATGCCGGTGGCGGCTCCACCCTTACACAGCAGCTGGCCAAAAATCTTTTTCATGACGATTTTGAACATGCGGGAAGTTTCCGCAGAATGTTTCAAAAATTGAAGGAGTGGGTGCTGGCCGCCAAGCTGGAGCGCACCTTTACTAAAGAAGAAATCATCAATCTGTATTTGAACACCGTAGAGTTCGGCTCCCTCTCTTACGGTATAAAAACCGCCTCGTTTACTTATTTCTATAAATCGCCCAAAGATTTAAAACCGGAAGAAGCTGCGCTGATGGTGGCTATTGTCAACGCCCCTTCGCGCTTGAATCCCAAGAAATATCCCGAACGGTCGATCGTACGCAGAAACCTGGTGCTCGACCGTATGAAAGAAGCCGGCTATCTGGCAGCAGCACAATGCGATTCGCTCAAGAAAAAAGAAATCAAGCTCAACTTTCACAACCCCGATTACCGCACCGGGCTGGCCACTTACATGCGCGAAAACCTGCGGCAGGAACTAAAACTCTGGTGCGATAAAAACCCGAAGCCCGATGGCAGTAAATGGAATATTTACGAAGATGGGTTAAAGGTATTTACCACCATTGACTCGCGCATGCAAAAATATGCCGAAGATGCTATGGCCGAACAGTTGACCTATTTGCAAGATGCTTTTTTCAAGGAATGGAAAGGAAAGGAGCCCTGGAAATTCGGCACCCGGGCCAAGCCCGAACTGCTCGAAAAAATGATGAAGCAAAGTGAGCGCTATGCCGACCTCAAGGCAGAAGGCAAGAGCGATGCAGAAATCAAAAAAGTGTTTAACACTAAAATACCAATGACCGTTTTCAGTTGGCATGGCGACAAATCATCCAGCCTGGATACGGTAATGAGCCCGCTCGATTCGCTGCGCTACTACCTGCAAGTGGTGCAGGTGGGCTTTTTGGCTATGGACGCCCGCACCGGAGAAATTAAGGCCTGGATTGGCGGACCCAACATCCGGTATTTTCAACTCGACCACACTAAAAAAAGCACCAAACGACAGGTGGGCTCCACCATGAAGCCGTTTTTGTATGGCCTGGCTCTGGAAAGAAACTATGAGCCCTGCTCCCTTGTTCCTTATATAGCCCCTGAATGTGGTGGCATTGATGCCGCATGGAATCCTGACGGAACTGATAAATGGAAAGAAGGAGAACTGGTGCCCATGAAAGATGGCCTGGCCGCCTCCGACAACCGGGTGACGGCACGCATTATGTGCGATATCAACGACCCGAATTTGCTGGTTGATTTTGCGCGCAGGTGTGGCATCGAAAGTGCCCTCGAGGCGGTGCCTTCGCTCTGCCTGGGCACCTGCGACATTTCCTTGTTTGAGATGGTGGGTGCCTACTCCTGCTTTGCCAATCTGGGCACTTACAGTAAGCCCTATTTTATCAAGCGCATTGAAGACAAAAACGGAAATGTACTGGCGCAGTTTGGCGAACAGCACAAAGAAGCCATAGCCGAAAACACAGCCTATACCCTCACCGAAATGATGAAGGGCGTTATTGACCGCGGCACCGCAGCCCGTTTGCGCTCGCGCTACGGATTGCAAATACCCCTGGCTGGCAAAACCGGCACCACACAGGGCAATGCCGATGCCTGGTTCATTTGTTACAACCCCGATATTGTGGTGGGTGCCTGGGTAGGTTTTGAGCAGCCGAGCGTTCATTTTGCCTCCAACTC
>CAYQRR010000277.1:0-2161 GCA_964419635.1 uncultured Chitinophaga sp.
GCCTGCCATAAATTGCAGAGGCGGCGTGGCAGCCAGTGGTACAATAAAGCTAAGCTATGAAACCAAAACTCATCATACTCAATGGTTCACTCGGAATAGGCAAATCCACTCTGGCGGGTAGATTTGCTGACGAACACCCAAACACACTCAACTTAGATATTGACGAGATACGCAGATATATCAGTCATTGGCGAGAGGAAGCTGAGCAATCTGCTACCAGTTCAAAGCAAATGGCACTTGCTATGGCTAAAGTACATCTAGGACTTGGGCATAATGTCGTTATACCGCAGATTGTTCGCAGCATTGAGCTATTTGAGGCATTTGAGCAAGTCGCCAAAGATGCAAATGCCGACTATTACGAGATTTTACTGTTCACTGACAAAGATGAAGCAATCCGCCGCTTCAAAGAACGGAGCTATGCGCAAGGCTACGAGAGCGGCTTCCGTCCTGGCGGACTGATTGACAGAGGCGGACGTGAGGAAAAGCTTGCTACTATGTACGATGAGATGATAGAAATTGCCGACAAGCGACCGAAAACTGCTAAAATAGAGGTCGAACTAGGTAATGCTGACGATACTTACGCAAAAATCCTTGCAATTATTAACCATTAGTGCTATAATATAAATTATGATTAAATCAATCAACTCAGCTCGAATAACCACGACGACGGTGTTGTCCTAGACCGTCGGGTTTGATGTTGATTGAAAAACTCCCGACGGCGGGAGTTTTTTGTTTATCTCGGAACAAAACTCCATTTAGGACGAAAAGCAGAGGCTTAAACCTAATATTTAATGGAGTTATCTATGAAATACTTTGTACTTAATCAAGAAAAACAAGTCATTGAAGTCAATGACTACTTAAAAATACCTAAAATTAGCAAGCAGTTTGCCGATTTTATTCGGCGCGAGGCGTTGGGCGAAGTGCTTGTTGAACAGTCGAATGACAAACCAGAATATCTGGCATACGCCAGCAAAATGGGCTTTAATTGGGAGCCGAACGCAGATATTGGACACGTCCAGTACAACTACAAAGCAAACCTGATGAGGCGACTTGTGCAAGATTATGCACGGCAACTTGTACACGAGCTAGATTTGCCTGTTTACGAAGTGAACGGCGCAAATATGTTCAGCTTGCAACATCCTGTTGTTAAAGCTTATGCTTCACTGTTTGGCGATAGGCTATATCAGTTTAAGTCTGGCAAATCAGATATTGTGATGAGCTATGACGCAAGCTATCCACAATTCAACCTTGCTTCAAAATCGCCATTAAGCCATAAGCAACTGCCGTTCGCTCACTTCTCATTGTCCGATTGTTATCGCCACGAGCAGAGCGGCGAAATGATGTTGCTTATGCGCCAAAGACGCTTCTATATGCCCGACATACACCCGTATTTCAAGGACGCAGCCGAAGCCTTTGCGTGGTTTCCTAAACTACAAGCCAAAATCTTGGAAGCTGGATCAGAAGCAAAGCGAGAATATCAGGTAGTGATAGAGGTGCCGTCTGAAAAAGTCTGGCAAGAATACAAGCACTATATTGAGCAAATCCCTGCGTCATTGGGCGCAGATGTTTTAGTGAATATCATTGATGACGGACAAGACCGCTACTGGGTTGTAAATGTTGATTACAAGATAATTGACAAGCTCGGACAAGCGCGAGAAATTGGCTGTATTCAGGTGGACATTGGCAACGCACCACGCCTAAATATTCACTATATTGACGAGGACGGCAGCGCAAAACACCCCGTCATCATTCACTCTGCAATTCCAGGTGGCATTGAGCGTTATTTGTACATTATGTTTGACAATTTTGAGCAAGGCTTACCACTTTGGTTAAACCCTGTACAAATTCGTCTCATTCCTGTTGGTGGCGAGTTTGTCCCAAAGTGTCAAGAACTTGTCAAAGAGCTGTCAGATTTACCGCTACGCATTGAAATTGACGATAGGAGTATAAGTGTATCGTCAAAACTCAAACGAGCGCACCAAGACTTTGTGCCGCACAAAATTGTTATCGGTCAGCAAGAAATTGACGACGGTTACAAAGAACTCAAAAAGCTCGCCAAGAACCTTGCAAAAGAAATGAGCGGCAAGCCGTTCATTCGGCGTGAGTTTCCAGCAGAAATTAGCAGACAACTATAATCACCTTTGTCGCTAAAGCGACAGTG
>CAYQRR010000277.1:2171-4109 GCA_964419635.1 uncultured Chitinophaga sp.
ACCCGAACCAGAAAAATCCCTTTTCCAAATTCAAAAGAAATTCGGCGGGGGAAATCTCAAAAATGCAAAGGGTTTTTCTGGCGGGGCGCGTTCCAGCTTTGCTGGAACAGGCGGCGGGGCTTAGATTTAGGCTTCACGCTGGAAGTAGATTCGAGCTTGGTTGTAAAAATGAGCCAAGTAAGTGAGGTATAATATTGGTATGTCAGAGGATCAAAAGAGACAATTAGCATTTATAATAGATTGGTAATGAAAAACACTAAAGGCGTGAGGATCTAGTTTTTCCGTTCCAATAAAGGAACGAGTAATGCTTTGCAAAAAATAATACAATAGTAGTAAGGATGGATATTAAATGCCTATAGAAAAGTTGACGACCAGAAAAATTGCTAATACTTTTGATGTTAATCTTATTTACGCCCGACAACTTTTCCAGTTCGTCGGCAAAGATAGCACCCTTGAAGACGTACAAAAGCTAATCAATGCAAAGCCAAAACCTTTCGTAAAATGGGTTGGTGGCAAGCGCCAGCTTTTAAGACAGTTTCGCGAACTGGGCTTATATCCACCCGAAGATTTCAATCCTATAACAAACACCTACTACGAGCCTTTTGTTGGCGGTGGTGCAGTTTTTTTCGATTTATTACCGAAGAACGCCGAACTTTCAGATTTAAATAATGAGCTTGTAACGACATATACCGTTATTAAAAATAACGTCGATGAGCTTATAGAGTCGCTAAAAAAGCACGTTTACGAAAAAGAATATTACCTCGAAGTTCGTGCAAATAAACTTGATGAATTATCGGATATCGAAATCGCCTCTCGCTTTATTTTTCTGAACCGCACAGGCTTTAACGGACTTTATCGAGTAAACAAAAGTGGTCAATTCAATGTTCCTTTTGGTCGCTACAACAACCCTGTTATTTGCGACGAAGACAACTTGCGACGAGTATCAGATGCGTTACAAGATGTAACGATTACACATCAAGATTATAAAAATGTTTTAGAAACAGCTAAAAGCGGTGATTTTATATACCTTGATCCGCCGTATTATCCAATCAACGCAACTTCGTTTTTTACATCATATACTGCTGAGGGATTTTTGGAAAAAGAACAAACAGAACTTCGTGATACTTTTATAAAACTACACAAAAAGGGCTGTTTCGTTATGCTTTCAAACTCAGATACCCCCTTTATCAACGAGTTGTATTCTGGGCTTGACGGAATAACGATAAACAAAATAACTGCTGGTCGTGCCATCAACTCAAAGGGCTCAGGACGGGGTAAAATAACGGAAGTATTAGTAACAAATTATTAGGAACTTTATATGCTATCTAGCTCAAAGTACAAAAAACTTAAGCCATACATTGATATAGTTGACGCCAATAAAGGAAAAACTATAGGCGAGATTAACCTAGCGCTAGGTTTCGGTAAACATCTTCATTATAAAAAGGGCGCTTCAGGGCTAATTATTGAAAATATGCTGGGCCTAAAAAATAATTCGTCACCAAAAGCAGATTTGGAAGATCTTAAGGTTGAATTAAAAGTTTTACCAGTACAACTACACAATCTAAAGGTTAAGGAACCAACGCAAATCAAAATGATCAATTTTATGAAAGTGGCAAAAGAGACATGGGAAAATGCTGAAATTCGAGACAAGATTGAAACAGTGTTTTGGATAGCCTATGGCGTGCCTAGAGATCCTGTAACTAAGAAGAATCTTTCACAGGATAACTATATAATTTTGGATTGGTTTATCGATGTACCAGACATAAGTAAACAGGAGGTTTTTAAGAGAGATTGGGAGTTAATACAATCGTATATTGTCAGAGGTGACGCTGACAACCTTTCTTGTTCTATGGGGCAATACATAGAACCTAAAACGAAAGCTCGTAATAGCCATGATCTAACTAGCGCCCCCGACGGTAAAGGTGGCACATCATTTGT
>CAYQRR010000278.1:0-4107 GCA_964419635.1 uncultured Chitinophaga sp.
TTGAATGCTGTAGATGTTGTTGGGGTTACCACTGCTTCACCTCCATGATGCAGGGTTACTTTTACTTTCACTGATTTTGGTGCAATCTTTTGAAAATGTTCAGTAAATAGCTTTGCAGCTTTATCGTGACGTTGATTTGGAACCAAACGCATAGATAACTTTGCATAGGCTTTAGAAGGAATAACTGTCTTGGCTCCTTCGCCCGTATAACCACCCCAGATTCCATTCACATCGAGTGTTGGTCGGATAGAAACACGTTCCATTGTAGAGTAACCTGCTTCACCGTGTATATCCTCAATATCTAATGCTTTTTTGTAGGCATCCAAACTAAAAGGTGCTTTGGCCATTTCTGCGCGATCTGCTGCAGACAACTCCTGCACATCATCATAAAAACCTGGAATTGTAATATGATTGTTTTGGTCTTTCAACGAAGCAATCATTTCACAAAGGATATTAATAGGGTTAGCTACAGCCCCTCCATACAGGCCAGAATGCAAGTCGCGGTTAGGGCCTGTTACCTCTACTTCCACGTAGCATAAGCCGCGTAAACCAACTGTGATTGATGGTGTATCATTAGCAAGCATACTAGTATCCGAAATCAGGATAATATCTGCTTTTAATTTTTCCTTATACTTTTTCACAAAATCAGCCAGGTTAGCACTGCCCACTTCTTCTTCTCCTTCAATCATGAATTTGATATTGCAAGGTAGCGTACCTGTTTTATGCATTATTTCAAAGGCTTTGACGTGCATGTAGGCTTGACCTTTGTCGTCACATGCACCTCGTGCGTATATATTGCCATCTTTTATAACCGGTTCAAAAGGAGGAGAGGTCCATAAATTCAATGGATCCGGTGGTTGCACATCATAGTGTCCATAAACCAGCACTGTGGGTAATTTAGGATCAATAATTTTCTCTCCATATACCATCGGGTAACCACCAGTAGGTATTACTTCTACTTTATCAGCACCTGAAGAGATCAGTTTCTCTTTTACAGCATCAGCTGTTTTTAATACGTCGTTTTTATACGCGGGATCGGCACTGATAGATGGTATGCGCAACAGGTCTAGCAATTCGTTGATAAATCTGTCTTTATTCGCTGCAATGTAATCGAGGATTTGTTGATGTTGCATAGTGCTTAATATAATAGTTCATGCAAAAATGCAATTATATGAATACAAAGCCAAGTCATTTATGAAAAAAAACAGCCTGCTTGGAAAGCGGGCTGTTTCGGGGATATTGGAAAATAAACGGTTGTTTTTTAGTTATTTAACGATCGTCACGTGTCCGAGGTAACTGTGTTTTTTATCGAATACATCCGTGATCTTAATTTTCCAGATATATACATCTTCTTGTGCAATATCTTCGCCATTAATTCCATTGTTAACTCTTCCGTTCCATGGTTTATCCATGTCTCTGCAATGGTAGATCAAGTTACCCCATCTGTCAAAGATCCACATCTCATAAGTTTTGATATACGTGCCTACTCCGATGAATCCCTCGTTTAGCTTGTCTCCATTGGGAGTGAAGGCATTGGGAACATAAAAAGTCCATTCGGGAATAATGATTACAGGCTTACATAATTCCCTGATGCAACCCTCTTTGTCAGCGAAAAGACAGACTTTGTATTTTCCGGTATCTCCGTAAGTATGCACTGGATGCTCAAGTACAGACGTACTGTCGTCACCAAATATCCATAAATATTTATTATCCTTTGGTGTCGTTAGATTGGTGAAATGTATTTTCGCCTCATAGATATTAGCGATACCTGGATTGACATCAAAATCTACATTTGGGTAAGTTTTCACATAAATATAAGCCGTGCTTGTCTGTGTACATCCGTTGATGCTCGTTCCGGTAACCGTATAAGAAGTAGTGATAAGTGGCGCATCATTAGTCACTGAGCCAGTAGATCCTGTTGGTTGCCATGTATAGGTATTGGCCCCTGTAGCAGTTAAATCACCCAATTGACCCTCGCAAATGGTGTCAATGCTCGCAACAATCGTTGGAATGGGATGTACAGTAACTTGAACCGTAGTGGTAGCGGTGCAATTATACAGACTAGTTGCTGAAATAGTATACTTGGTCGTGACGGTCGGATTGGCAACAACGTTTGCTCCAGTAGTAGGATTTAAGCCATTTGCTGGTGTCCAACTATAATTTGCAGCTCCGGTCACTGTCAATGTTGTGTTTTGATGGAGGCATATTTGCTTACTAATGGCTGTAAGTGTAGGTAATGGATATACGAATACTTGAGAAGTAGTTGTTCCACTACAACCATAATTGTCGGTTCCGGTTACTATATAGTCACTCGTTACAGTCGGCGTACTGACGACTAAATTTCCGCTGGTCTGATTTAGAAAAGTAGCAGGAGTCCAAACATACGTATTTGCACCATTCGCGGTGAGACCGGCAGATTTACCAAAGCAAATACTTGCATTATTTACTACAATGGTCGGATTTGGGTATACGGTTACGACGGTTGTGGCGCTATTGATACAACCGTTGTTGTCTTTTCCTGTGACCGTATATGTAGTAGTAATAATTGGCTTTGCGACCACTGGATTACCTGGATTTGGAGTCACTCCTATCGCGGGTGACCACGAATAGGACGTGGCACCGGAAGCCGAAAGTTGTGCGCTGCCTCCGGAGCATATCGTTCCGGGATTAGCATTAATTGTTGGTAAAGGATTAACTGTAACAGTGACTGTAGTATAATTCGTACAGCCCGCTGTAGAGCTGCCATTTACGGTATAGGTTTGAGAAGTGTTCAAGTTGCAAGCCTTCACGGACGATCCTATAGTGCTATTTAATCCAGTTGCTGGACTCCAAGTATAGGTCGAAGCACCACCTGCAGAGAGGTTGGCACATGTGCCAAGACAAATTGAACTTGGTGCAACAATAATAACAGGTGTTTTTTCAATAGTAACGGTCAGAATATCACTTGCTGTATTGCCATTCGCATCAGTAGCAGTCACCGTATAATCGGTAGTCGATGCAGGACATACAGACGACAAATCTGCTAAACCACCACTCCAAGTATAAGTATAATTGGGCACTCCGGTACTGGCAACTGCCTTAAGAATCGCACAATAACCTTCGCATAGCGTGGTGTCTTGTGCTTTTACCAACAAGCAGTTAAATACCTCCACTGTCGCAGTAGTCGTGCCAGTACAGCCTTGTGCAGTCGTCCCGGTAACAGTATATGTAGTCAGACCTAAAGTACTCAAGGAAACATTTACAGGGTTGGCGGTATTGTTACTAAGTCCAGTGGAAGGTGACCAACTGAAAGTATTGGCTCCGCCTGCAGATAAACTCGTACTTCCGCCTTTGCAAATACTAGAATTGGTCGATGTAATAGTAGGTAAAGGAAAAATGGTTACTGTCGCAGAGGTAGTGTTCGTGCATCCAAATGCATTGCTTCCAGTAAGCGTATAAGTACTCGTGTTGGCAACGGTAGCCACGACTGTAGCACCTGAGGTTGCATTAAGTCCTGATGCGGGTGACCAGCTATAGCTATTTGCGCCTGAACAGGAGAGAGATGCAGATACTCCTAAACAAACAGAAGGTGAGTTAACGGATAATGTAGGTTGAGGATTGATGGTAATGACAACAGCATCGCTCATCGAACACCCCAAAGGGCTTTTGGCAGTCACCACGTAAGTGGTAGTGACCGCTGGTAACGGACTTACCGTAGGTGTCGGTGATGTCGATGTAAAACCCGCGGGTATAGAGGTCCAACTATAAGTGGAAGCAGGATCCAGAAAATCTGCTTTAAGCAAAAAGCTGGAACCTGAATTCACACAAAGGCTGGTATCGTTGTTCACTTTCAAGGATACAATTTTAATGGTATCGGTGATTTGTGAAAAACATCCGGGAGAAGCGATAGACTCAAATTTTACTGTGTAAATCGAGCCATTGGCCGGGTTCGTCAAGTTGTAGATTTGTCCGGTGGCAACTGGCGTACCGTTTACATTGGTACCACTGTACCATTTGTAATTAGAAAATCCGTAAGGTGCAGTGAGGGTTACTGAGCCACCAGAAAGTGCACATACCGTGGTGCCTTCAATAAGTTTAGGTTTGCAATAAGTATCAACGTAGGCATAT
>CAYQRR010000279.1:0-4100 GCA_964419635.1 uncultured Chitinophaga sp.
CTCATCAGCAAAAATGTATCTAAGGAAACATTGCAGGCAAAAGGATATGGCGAAACAAAACCCACCAACAACTGCGTAAATGGAGCTAAATGCACCGAAGAAGAATTTCAGAAGAACAGAAGAACCACCTTCCGCGTGGTGTCGGCCAAGGTAAATCTGGAATCTATAGAACCGGAAAACATTTCGGTGGACCCTAAGAAAGACTAATCTGCACCTATGAATAAAGCATTACCGGCCCTGTTCTTTTCTCTCTTTTCCTTTGCTGCATTGCAGGCACAGATTTTTCCTTTTGACGAAGGCTTTCACGGCATTACTACCTACACCTTACCGGCCGGATGGAGTGGCGATATGAGCGCACAACCCTATCACGGATTAAATGATGAAAAAGGTTTAGCGGCTACCATAGGCAGCACCGATAGAGTGGATTCAGCCGTTACACCCTGGATTGGCCCCCTGGCCCCAAACACAGAGTTCATTTTCTGGTATAGGATGGTGGATGATTTCATCTTCCCGTCTACGCAGCGCGATTTAAGAGATGGCGACAAACTGGAACTGATGTTATCGACCGATAGCATCCACTACACCACCATCTATTTAGTAGACTCCGCTAACCACATCCCCAATACCAATTTCAAGAAGATAACATTCACCAACACCAACTTTGGCGGACAGATTGTAAAACTGAAACTACGGGCGCAACATTGCTGCGGGGGCAGCTATTATGTAGATATTGACTCCATTAAAATCAGAGAAAAATTTGTGGTAGGGCTACAGGAGCCGGATGCCTTGCATTCTATTTCGTTTTTCCCTAATCCTGTTACCTGCGGCAGTATCCTCACCTTGATTCACGAACAGCCCACTGAGCAGGAAGTCTACCTATGGAATGCAATGGGCGAAAGAACGCTTGTGCAAAAATGCGGCTCCAGGCAAACAGAGATTCCCGCACCGAAGACACCGGGGCTTTATCTGCTGCAACATGGAACTGTAATACGTAAACTGGTGGTGCAGTAATGAGCAAACAAATTGTAGTTACCGGTGCTGCAGGTTTTATTGCTTGCAATCTGACCAGGAAGTTAAATGATTTAGGTTTTACGAATCTTGTATTGGTAGATGACTTTAGCATCTCCTCCAAACAGAAAAATCTGGAGGGGACAATCGCCAGTGCACACATTCACCGCGATGTTTTTCATGAATGGCTCACCGAGCATGGCGAGGAGGTGGAAATCGTCTACCACTTAGGTGCCCGAACCGATACGACCGAATTCAACTTTAGAGTGCTGGACTCACTCAATCTGAGTTACACAAAAGCTATTTGGGAAATATGCACCGGCAAACAGATTCCGCTACTGTATGCCTCTTCCGCGGCTACTTATGGATTAGGCGAATTCGGTTTTTCGGATACTCTGATAGATATAGAGCAACTCAAACCATTGAATCCGTACGGGGTGAGCAAACAATTGTTTGATATGTATGCCATCCGCGAAAAGCAGTCGCCACCGGCCTGGGCAGGACTCAAATTCTTCAATGTATATGGTCCATGGGAGTTTCACAAAGGGAGAATGGCCTCGGTGGTCCTGCATGCCTACCGGCAAATTAAAGAGACCGGTCGGGTGAAGCTATTCAGAAGTCATATAGCCGAATACAAGGATGGCGAACAGATGCGCGACTTCATTACGGTGAACGATGTAGTGGACGTATGCCTGCACATTGGCGCGCAAATTACACAGCGCGATACCAATTTTACTTCCGGCATCTATAATTTGGGCACAGGGCAGGCGCGTAGTTTTAACGACCTAGCTATGGCCATCTTTAGGGCTTTACATTTATCCCCGCAGATAGAATACATCGATACACCGGCAGATATCCGCGATAAATATCAGTATTACACGCAAGCCGATATGCAAAAGTTACGCAGTGCCGGTTACACTAAAGCGTTTACCAACCTGGAAGAAGGCGTGCAACGTTATGTTGATTTTTTAGAGGCTAATCGTTGAAAAACTTTTGAGCACCTGTATGGCGAAAAAGTATTTTTGAGCTTCGCCTCACCAAACTTTTTCCTGCCCGATGAAGAGTAAATTTATACTCCCCTTTCTTGCTTTAACGTTCATTTGCTGCCTGGGACTTTTCTTTAGCCACCACGAAGCACCCCTGAACGAATCGAATGCTTTTAACTATGCCGATATAGCCTGGATGCTCACGGCTTCCGGCCTGGTATTGCTGATGACTCCCGGCTTATCCTTTTTCTACGGAGGTATGGTGAGCAAGAAAAATATCATCAGCACTATGCTGCAAAATTTCATTGCGCTGGGTGTGATCACACTCCTTTTTGTGTGCGTGGGATTCGGGCTTTGTTTTGGTGAGAGCTTTCATGGCCTCATCGGTAACCCCTTCACATTTTTCATGTTTAATCATGTTGACTTGAATACGCACCCCGATTTGTCGCCAGCCATACCATTTCTCTTGTTCGCGTTGTTTCAATTGAAGTTTGCCATTATCACTCCGGCACTCATCACCGGCAGCTTTGCCGAGCGGGTAAAGTTTAACGCTTACATGCTTTTCATTTGCCTGTTTTCTATTTTCATCTACTCTCCTATTGCACACTGGACCTGGCATCCCGAGGGATTTCTGAGACAATGGGGCGTGCTCGATTTTGCCGGTGGTACCGTGGTGCACATGAGTGCCGGCTATGCTGCTTTAGCCGGGGCTTTAATTCTTGGGCAGCGGCAATCATTTGGAGACAACAAACATCAGGAGCCGGCCAATATCCCCTATGTTATTCTAGGAACCGGTATGCTTTGGTTTGGCTGGTTTGGTTTCAATGCGGGTTCCTCTCTGGGCGCCAATCCCACTGCTGTAACTGCATTTGCCACTACCATGGTCGCTTCGGCTGCAGCGATGCTCAGCTGGATATTTTTTGATGCCATAAGAGGTAAAAAGGTATCTGCTATGGGGGCCTGTATTGGTTCCGTAGTGGGGCTGGTAGCCATTACTCCAGCTGCCGGATATGTTACCTTACCTCACGCCTTGTTTATCGGATTTATTTCAGCCATTGTCAGCAATCTGGCGGTGCGGGCCAAAAACAAATCGAATCTGGACGATACGCTGGATGTATTCCCCTGCCATGGCGTGGGTGGTATCTGCGGAATGATTTTAACCGGTGTATTTGCGAAAGATGTGGGCCTGTTCTACGGCCACACGACTACGTTCTTTTATCATTTGCTGGCTTTAGTCATTGTAAGTGTTTACAGTTTTGGCGGTTCTTACCTACTGTATAAAGTCACCGAGCTGATTGTGCCGCTGCGCGTAAGTGCCGAGGATGAATTGGAAGGACTGGACTTTACGCAGCACGGAGAAACCTACAAAAAGAAAACAGCACAAGCATAAAACACAACCTATGATTATTGCACCTTCTGTTCTTTCGGCCGACTTTGCCAACCTGCAGCGCGATATTGAAATGCTTAACCGCAGCCAGGCAGCATGGATACATATTGATGTGATGGATGGCGTGTTTGTGCCCAATATTTCTTTTGGCATTCCGGTTACCGCAGCCATTAAAAAACACACCACCAAGTTTATGGATGTGCATCTCATGATTGTGCAACCCGAAAAATATATATCCGCTTTTAGAAATGCCGGGGCTGATTTAATATCGGTACATTACGAAGCCGTTACGCATCTTGACTCCTGCATTCACCAGATAAAAGCCACGGGCGCTCAGGCCGGTGTAGTGCTGAACCCTGCTACTCCTGTTCATGTGTTGAAAGACGTGATTCCATTGCTGGACCTTGTTTTAATCATGAGCGTAAATCCGGGTTTTGGCGGGCAAAAGTTTATTCCTTATGCCGCCCGAAAAGTGGCCGAAACCAAAGCGCTGATAACCGCCAGTGGCTCATCGGCCAAAATTGAGGTGGATGGTGGCGTTAGCTTAAGCAACGCCCGCGAACTATTTAATGCGGGAGCCGATGTGCTGGTGGCCGGCAACGCGGTGTTCAGCGCACCCGACCCCGAAGCCATGATTGAGAAATTACTTGCCGTTTAGACACAAAACAATATTCTTGTGTCGTTGCCGTTTTCGCTATCCATGACCTTTAAGCATTTCC
>CAYQRR010000280.1:0-4096 GCA_964419635.1 uncultured Chitinophaga sp.
ATTTCAGCCAAGTGGAACTTTATGGACAAAACAGAAATCAGCGCTGGAAGGTGAGTATGCTGGCTGTGCTAGGCAGTTTCTTACCTTTTGATTTGGCCGTAAGGATTCATCAGCTTTATAAGTTACTGGCGCACTTTTTAAGACCCGTCAGTTATTACAACGTGGAGAAATGCGACAAGTTAATTGCGTATGAATATGTGACAGCCGTTTGCGTAAAATAAAAAACAAGCATGAACAATAAATACACCCCGTTAGCCTTATTGGTTTTGATAGTGTTCTGCATGATTGGCACTTACAGCAACCATTTTCATAACGATTTTCATTTTGACGATTCGCATTCCATTACCGATAACGGTTTCATTCGCGATTTAAAGAACATCCCTTTGTTTTTTAAAGAAGTGAAAACATCCAGTTCAATGCCTACACACCAGGGATACAGACCGGTAGTTACTACCACCCTGGCTATTGATTATGCTCTTAGCCTGAAAAAAACTAACGGGAAAGATGGTTATGACACGTTCTGGTATCATGTTTCTAACTTTTCGTGGTTTGTCATCATTGTCGTATTATTTTACTTCTTACAGATACAGCTGTATAATAGTTCTGCGGCAGACAGTGCACATAAATACTTTGCGTTGCTGGGCTGCGCTTGGTATGGCCTGCACACGGTCAATGCAGAGACCGTCAACTATATCATCTCGCGTTCCGATATCCTTAGCACTCTTGCCATTGTGGCATCATTTACGATATACACCAGCTTTCAAAACCTACGTAAATATTACCTGTATGTAATTCCTGTTGCTATTGGTATGCTAGCTAAAGAAACAACCATCATGTTTGCCCCGGCACTCATAGCCTATGACTATATGCTGGTGCAACAAAAAAGCCTGATGGATCTGTTTAACTTAAAAGAGCTTAAAAGTTTTCTAAAAAGCTTAACGACTGGCCTTCCGGCACTGCTGCTTTGCATAGCACTGGCAGCCTATAGCATGAGCCGTATTGAAGTATTTGAGATGGCTAGTACTTCTGGTGGGTGGTATAAACTTACGCAGCCCTATATTTTGCTTCACTACATTTCTCAATTCTTTTTACCCTTTGGGCTAAGTGCCGATACGGACATCCCCATGATCTACTCGCTCGCAGATGACCGGCTTTTCATTGGGTTCGGGTTCCTGCTTTTACTCCTCGTGCTAATCTTTATAACGTCAGCACATAAATCGTGGAGGCCTTTTTCGTTTGGATTAGTCTGGTTTTTGCTCATGCTGCTCCCCACCTCTTTAGTTTCACTGGCGGAGGTTACAAATGACCACCGTGTTTTTCTTCCATACCTTGGCTTAGTGGTATCCATGGTTTGTCTTGTTTACAATTTGTATAACGGGGTACTCAAAAACATCCCGGTTGCACGCGTTGGGCTGCTTTCTTTTCTGCTGATTGCTATAGGTGGCTATGCATACGGCACCTACCAAAGAAATATTGTGTGGGCCAAAGACGAATCGCTTTGGAAAGATGTAACCGAAAAGAGCCCCAATAACGGCCGAGGGTGGATGAACTATGGCCTTACGCTTATGGGACGCGGGGATTACACCAATGCAGAGTATTGCTACAACCAGGCCCTAAAACACACTCCCAACTACTACATTTTACATGTAAACATTGCGATTTTACAAGAAGCAACCGGCAGAAAAAAAGAAGCGGAAGAGCATTACAAACAAGCGGTAAAATACGGCCCGGGCTATGTAGAAGCCTATTATTACTATGCAAGGTTTCTTTACAATAGCGGAAGAACTGCAGAGGCCGAAATTTATACAAACAAGGGCCTTGAAATTTTTGACGGGCACTTGTATTCTCGCTATTTACTGATGGATATCCTATCCTTTAACCGCGACTGGCGAAAATTAGCCGCAGTGGCCCAGCGCACACTTCAGATGTATCCGAATGATATTAAAGCAGCCAATAGTTTAAGTATTGCTACAAACCCGGATGCTGCATTATCTAGCCCGGTTTCCAAAACACTTACTGCGGCAGATTTACTCAACCAATCCTTAGCGCTTTACAATGCCGGAAAGTTCAGAGAGTGCATTAGCACTTGCTATCGCGCGCTGGCATTGCAACCCAACTACGTAGAGGCTTATAACAATATCTGTTCTGCGCACAATCAGCTTTTGGAATATGATAGTGCCGTGCTAGCCTGCTCAAAAGCGATGGAACTGCGCCCCGATTACACCTTGGCTAAAAACAATCTTAACTGGGCCAAAAGTCAACTTAAGAAATAGTCCTTTACTTCGTAATACTTAACAAACCGGTGATTAAGCGAGCAATCCATTGGCTATTCCACATTCGGCTGAGAAGCTGAAGTTCTTCTTGCTTCAACTCTTCAATTTGTATATTGGAAGTAGCGCTTGCCTCGTGTTCGCGGTGCAAGTGCAAATGCTTACTGGCATATATAAAACTGCCTTCGAGCTGACTCATTCTATACCAGGCATCCCAATCCAAAACAAACTTTTGAGCATCGTCAAACCTAAAGTTGCCTAAATTCTTTTTCACATAAAATACACCCGGGCACGAAATGCTATTGGAAAAAAGAAGAATAAACTTCTTCCAAAAAGGGGAGCGAATACAACGGCTGAAATGAAAGGGGAAAATCAATAACCTCCGCAAAATATTTTTGTAATCATGCTGCAAAACAACACCTCTCCTTTCCGTAGTAGAAGTGGTAAATACTATAAAAGGATGCTCCAATTCATGTTGCTCAGCTAAGAGAATGCACTCTTTCAAAAAATCAGTGTGGTATACATCATCTTGATGAGCTAAGGTCACATAGGGCGTTTGCGCTATGGAGAAACCAAAATTCCAGTCCTTACCAATACTGCCGCCCCTTTCATTTACAAACACTTTGAGTCCGTACCTTTCGGCTAACTGTTGAATAAAAGAAGAAAGTGTGGATGTAGCAATTACTACCTGACTCTTACATGACTGTTGAAGCACGCTTTGTATGCAAGCCTCCAGATGGCTGGAATTACCATATGCCAGAATGACAAAAGTATGTCTTTCGCTATAATTCTGACTCATGCTAAAATTTTATGTTTGAACCTCGAAAAAATAAAAAATAATTATCGTTACAACTGCCCATCATGTCTCATACCCCAAAAGTAGCTGTTGTAATTCTTAGTTGGAATGGCAAAAAATTTCTGGAGCAGTTTCTTCCATCCATTATACTACATACATCGTTGGATTTGTGTGAAATCATTGTGGCTGACAATGGCAGCACAGACGGCTCAGTTGAATACATACAGGAAAAATTTCCGACAATCAGGATTATTAAAAACAGCCGAAACGGGGGCTATGCCGGAGGGTATAATGATGCACTGTCACAAGTGGACACGGAGTATTTCGTGCTGCTAAATCAGGATGTAGAGGTAACAGAGCAATGGGTAGAATCGGTGATTATAGAGATGGTAAAGGATCAGCGAATAGCAGCTGCCCAGCCCAAGCTTCGTGCTTTTGGCGACAAACATTTCTTTGAATATGCGGGGGCAGCGGGTGGTTATCTGGACAAATACGGATATGCATTTTGCCGCGGGCGTATCTTCGACACGATTGAAGAAGACAAGGGACAATACGATGATACAACAGATATTTTCTGGGCCACGGGGGCCTGTTTGTTCGTACGTGCCGATGCCTATAGAGCAGTCGGTGGTCTGGATGAAGATTTTTTTGCCCACCAGGAAGAAATTGATCTTTGCTGGAGATTGAAAAACATGGATTACAGAATTATCGCAGTGCCCTCCTCGGTAGTGTATCATGTGGGTGGCGGTAGTCTGCCGCAGGGAAACCCTAAAAAGACGTATCTGAATTTCAGAAACAATCTGATGATGATGTTTAAAAACCTACCCCTGGCCGACCTGCTTTGGAGATTATTTATCGTTAGGATTCCGATGGACATTATAGCTGCTTATGATAGCATCCGAAAAACAAAAAGCATGGCAGATTTTGGAGCCATTGCCAAAGCACATGCGCATTTCTTTATTTCCATCCCCGGCCTAATAGCCAAAAGAAAAAAAATAGCTTACAAGTCCACCAAAGGTTTAGCTACTTT
>CAYQRR010000281.1:0-4091 GCA_964419635.1 uncultured Chitinophaga sp.
CAGCCCATTTTTAATGAAAAGCCGTCATATGGCTGCGTGCTTCCTTGTTGTGAAACATCAAAAGCAATATCAGTGATTGTGCCCGAGGTCATTCCAATGGCTTGCAGTTCGCTGGCTCTAAACAGAATTTGCATTCGTGCATCTTCATAAAATCCACGAAATGGAGTAGCACCTGTGGCATCATTTACGGTGCCCGCTCCAACTGTTTTCAATACATAATTACCTTGGCATGGCACCACATTTAAGCCACAAGGCAATACGGAGATTACAGAACTTAGCTGTATGGTATCACCCTGGCATACCTTTGTTTTATCCGCTGAAATACGAACGAGTGGGCCTTGCCCTTCCACCACTACATATGAGCTGGTATCGCGTATCACACAGCCCGTATCGGAGGTAATGATCAAAGTGTATGTGGTAGAATAATCCGGCTGTGCAGTAGGATTTGGAACAGTGGAAGCATTTAAACTAATACTTGGAGTCCAAGAATAAGTATAAGGACCAAAACCGGCATCTGGTGTCACATTAAAATTCACAAATTCAAATCGACAGATCGTATCATCGCTTTGAGTGATTGTGTAATTAAAATCAGGAACTCGGAAGACTGTCACCGTATCTTTATTCTTACAGGTATTGCTTAGATTACTGGTTACAATGTAGGTGGTGGTTTGACTGGGTGAAGCTTGCGGATTGCCAATGTTTGGGTTATCTAACCCGGAGGCCGGACTCCACGTAAACTGATTGCCACCATACGCCTGCAATTGCACCGGCCCGCCTGCCGGGCAATAACTTAAATCGGGACCTGCGTATGTTCCGGCTAATACATCTATAGTAATGGCATAAGCCTGATTGCTGCTTAGCGGACAATTGTTGTTTTTTATAGTTACGATAAACACATTTTGACCGGTATCCAACCCGCTTGGTGTCCAACTAAAAAAGGAAGAAATGGAATCTTGAGAAAGATACTGGCTGCTGAACTGAGCTCCCGGAATAGATTGTGCAACGTTGGTTTCCACAAAAACAGAATCACCAGTTTGCTCCACAGCCAGTGTGCTAAAGGTGAGTGTAGTTCCCGGACAAACTTGTATATTAAACGGATTGATATAAAAACCTCCTGTAACGGTGGGCTGAATAGCACCCGTAAAAAGTGGAGCCGGATTAGCACATCCAGGCAGATTAACCACCACCACCTGGATATCGCGCATAGTAGACCCTATCAATACTCCGTTGCGATATTCTTCAACCAAAACAGTAGCCACTGCAACCTGAACTCCATTTGGTGTAAAAAACATTTGGCCCGTGTTGTTATCAAAATTGAAAGAATTGGCCGGAGAGGTATTCATCGGCTGAGTGGGAGTGAAAGGGAAAACGTAGGTAGTTGGTGCACCACCCAAAGTCAATGGATTTACCAGGGAGTAATAGAGCGAATCTCCATCCGGGTCTACCGCTCCGTGGTTGTACGAAAAAGGTTGATTAGCACAAATAAAAGGTACAGGCAAGGTGGTAAACACAGGGGAATTATTGGAACCTGAAACCAAATTATTCAAGCGTGCCTCAACATACAAATCTTCAGTGTCCGGAGATTGAAGATTGGTAATCTGGGCATTTCGACAACACTCCGAAAAACTAAATACCCAATCGGCACAGTTCATCGGTAATTGAATGATGCCTGTAAAAGTGTAGGCCATTACTCCCGGATAACTTCCTCCATTACATGTTGACTGGCCAATAGCCGATTGACACAAAGGAGATACTTCACACGGAGCGCTTCCGTTTGTTTGTGGCGGGCAAGCTTCACGATCCAGTGTCATAGATAAATTTTGACCGCAGGAAAGAGAAGTTACGTCCACAAATACAGAAGTAGACGCATCAATACCAAAACAGTCGCGATAGAATCGCAGAGTGACTTTATATGTGTTGGTGTTAGGGTCGATGCATTCGTAGGCAATATCGGCACCCATAGCATGAGAAGCTCTGGATTCTTGAAACGACAGCATTAAAAATAACGACAAGGCAAATGCCGCAACGCAGTGGGTAATTTTCTTTACGTTCATAATGTAAAAAGTGAGTGAATGTGTTCGAGGCTAATGTAGCCAAATATTTATCGGCAGCAAGACGATAATTGCAGGTCAGAAGGTTGAACCTAAGGGGTTATTCGCTGCTACCTAATTAGTTTCTTGATGAAGCGTTTACCATCAATGGAAACCTGTAAAAAATAAACCCCAGCATTCAGTTCGCTTATATCCATGGCATGAGCATGAAAACCCGGCTGAATGTGAGATTCAGAAACCGCCACTTCTCTACCGGATAAATCATAGAGGATGTAAGTTGCCATGGAATTATAGTCTGATTTTAATTCTATGGCAAGCGAATAGCCATTGTAGTGCAACTGGATTTCGGATGCAAAATCACGTTCATTTAAGGATGAAACAGCACCACAAAATGCAGTCTTAATAAGGCTATCAAAATCAATACAATTGACCCAACCGGGATGGTCTATAAATGGATTTCGGTTGCCCTGAATAGAGAATATATAATCTGTTTTAGTTCGTTCAAACTTGTCGGGGGGGTCTTGTGCGTGCCACAACTTGAGCACGTTCTGATCTTGAAGGCTTGCTTCGGTTAGCAAATTCTCCAGGCCCCAATTTCCACCATCGCCATTGTAAGTAACCATTTGATAAAACATATTTCGGGCTACATCTCCTTTGCGGTTCACCTTAGGTTCAAACACTGTGTTACCCATAGCATCTGTGCCTATTTTAGCATCCCCAAAAGTATTGGTGGCATTCAGCACAATACCCTGCGGGTGATTGGACCTTGCTTGATTCGGTTGAGCTAAAGTGAGTAACAGGTTATGATAATCGGAGCCATCAGCATTCAATGTGTTGCCACCGGTAAGCATCCAACTTTTGGGCAATGCATGCTCTCGGTTGTACTGCTGAGCCGTGAAATCGAAGGGAGGTGAGTAAACTGTGCTCACATTACTGTATTCGCAATCTACTACTGCACCGTTATTTACTGTATCTCTTTCATACATTACCGGGAGTATCAGTGTACGGTATGCTGTGTAAGAAACAGCCGTATGCGGACGTAGCAGGTTGCGTAAATCGGTCAATAAAGAATAAGCAGTAGAATCTATTCCTGCGTAATAAGTTCCGGGTAACGAGGCCAGGCTGGTAAAGGAACCTTGCAGAGGATTTGTTTGTTTGTAATTAATATTTACACCGGTGCCGTTGAAGGCAAATGCACTGAAATAATAGGTAGTGTTCTCGAGTACTTCGCGCACATTAAAAAAGTCATTAGTATTTGCAGAAAACACTTTGACCCCTGATGCCACACCCTGTCCTATTTGATAAACCACACCATCGGAAGGCGAGAAACTGATTGGGCTCTCACTTTTAAGAACGAGAAAACCATCGGCCGTAGAAGGAGTAAAACTCAAACTAAAACCGTACGATTTAGCATTTGTAAAAAGCATCGCAGTTGGGTTAGCCACAGGTTCCTGTGCCAGCCCAACGCTTACTGACAGTAAAAACAACAAGAAAAAAAATGAAGAAGTGACATTCATGAAAATTATTTTAGAGCAGCTAATCCTAGTAAAAAACGAAAATTATTTCGCTTCTTTCAGCATTACACAATAGGTAGGAAAGTGATCGCTGTATCCGCCTATATACACATTCCCATCAAACGTGCGCATAGGATATCCTTTATATTTTCCCGTTTTCGTAACCATGTATTGCTTATTGAAGATATGAGCGTCCTTGTAGAAAAAGCCAGGCTGTGTATTACTCAGCCAACCGGAGGAAAGCAGTATCTGATCAAAGATATTCCAGGAATCATTGTAGGCTAATGTGCCAATGCCCTGCTTGTAAAAATCAACCCATGGATTAAACATTCCACCAGGTTTCACTTCTTTAATCTTACCTACTGCACCTATAACCTGGGTCACACTTGGGCTTACAGGGTCATCATTTAAATCACCCATAACAACCACTTTGGTGGTGGGGTCAATCGCCATTAAAGAGTCAATCACATGCTTAGAAACTGCGGCTGCAGCTACGCCCGCTGCCGCTGCAACTGGAGCAGCCGAA
>CAYQRR010000282.1:0-4056 GCA_964419635.1 uncultured Chitinophaga sp.
CGCAGGACTGGTGGCCGGCAGACTTTGGGCATTCCGGCGGTTTGTTTATCCGCATGGCATGGCATAGTGCAGGCACATACCGTGTGGGCGATGGGCGTGGGGGCGGCGGGCAAGGCCTTCAGCGTTTTGCGCCTCTTAACAGTTGGCCCGACAACGTTAGCCTTGATAAAGCAAGGCGCTTGCTTTGGCCAATCAAACAAAAATATGGCAATAAAATATCGTGGGCCGATTTAATGATTTTGGCCGGCAACATAGCGCTGGAATCGATGGGCTTTAAAACCTTTGGCTTTGCAGGGGGCAGGGAAGATGTGTGGGAAGCAAGCCAGGATGTATATTGGGGCTCGGAGAAAACATGGCTTGGCGGCGATATTCGTTATGCAAAAGGTGCTGAAAAAACTGCTGAAAAAACAAAACCGGCACGCAATTTAGAAAACCCGTTGGCTGCTGTGCAAATGGGTTTGATATATGTAAACCCTGAAGGCCCAGAAGGCAACCCTGACCCCATAGCTGCAGCAAAAGATATCCGTGACACATTTGGCCGTATGGCTATGAATGACGAAGAAACAGTTGCGTTAATTGCCGGCGGGCACACATTTGGCAAAACTCACGGTGCTGCACCGGCTACTCATGTGGGAAAAGAACCAGAAGCAGCGGGCATTGAAGAACAAGGTTTTGGCTGGGCCAGCAACCACGCCAGCGGCAAAGGCGCAGATACAATTACCAGCGGGCTTGAAGTTACCTGGACCACAACGCCAACAAAATGGAGCAACAACTTTTTTGAAAACCTTTTTAAATATGAATGGGTATTAACTAAAAGCCCGGCAGGCGCACACCAGTGGGAAGCTAAAGATGCGGAAGACATTATACCCGGTGCTTTTGATGGCTTAAAAAAGCAAAAGCCAAGGATGCTGACCACAGACCTTTCTTTGCGTTTTGATCCAGCCTATGAAAAAATATCAAGGCGGTTTTTAGAAAACCCGGATGCATTTGCGGATGCATTTGCACGTGCCTGGTTCAAGCTTACGCACCGTGATATGGGGCCACGCAGCCGTTACCTTGGCAAAGATGTGCCAGCGGAAGAATTAATATGGCAAGACCCAATCCCATCAGTAAACCATCCTTTGATTGATGAAAAAGATATTGCATTATTGAAATCAAAAGTGTTAGCCTCTGGCTTATCAGTTAGCGAATTGGTTTCAACTGCATGGGCATCTGCATCTACATTCCGTGGCAGCGACAAGCGTGGCGGTGCCAATGGAGCCCGTATCCGTTTAGCGCCGCAAAAGTTTTGGGCGGTAAACAACCCTGCACAGCTATCAAAAGTGTTGGTTGTACTGGAAGCAATCCAAAAAGATTTTAATGCTGCACAAACCGGCGGCAAAAAAGTTTCACTGGCAGATTTGATTGTATTGGGCGGCGCTGCTGCAGTGGAAAAAGCTGCTAAAGATGCAGGGCATAGTATCGCCGTGCCATTTGCACCTGGGCGCATGGATGCTTCACAGGAACAAACAGATGTAGAGTCAATGGGCTACCTGGAACCAATGGCAGATGGCTTCCGCAACTACCGCAATACCAAAGCGCCTGTGCTTACTGAAGAATTGCTGATAGACAAAGCGCAACTGCTGAACCTTACTGCGCCGGAACTAACGGTGCTGATTGGTGGCATGCGTGCCCTGAATGCCAACTATGATGGCTCTGCCAATGGCGTGCTCACCAAACGCCCTGGCCAGCTTACCAATGATTTTTTTGTGAACCTGCTCGACATGGGCACACAATGGAAAGCTGCCAACGAAAGCAAGGAATTGTTTGAAGGCGCCAGCCGTAAAACCGGCGAAAAGAAATGGATGGCTACCCGTGCCGACCTTGTGTTTGGCTCCCATGCTGAATTGCGGGCCATTGCAGAAGTGTATGGAAGTTCCGATGCAGGCGCAAAGTTTGTAACTGATTTTGTTGCAGCATGGAACAAGGTGATGAATGCAGACAGGTTTGATTTGAAGTAAGCAACATCAAGCTTTTATAATAGCAGGCAGGTGAAAAACACTTGCCTGCTTTATTTTAAAAAAACCAGTGTTGCCATTAATTCATGAAAATAAAAAAGGTTTCAAGAGATTAGTCATGAAACCTTTTTGCTCCCCCTGCTGGACTTGAACCAGCGACCCTCTGATTAACAGTCCCTTTTGAGGTGGTTTAATATGGTTTAATTTGTTTTAATATGACTGAAAATAATGCACTTACACATAATATAAGTTCACAATAATTCATATAAAATCAACTTTTGCGTGCAAATTGCGTGCAAATTTTTTCGCTAATTTTATTGTCTAACAGGCGATTATATGAATTCCACCAGCGTAAAAATAACGTTAGATACACGTAGAGCAAAATCAGACGGCACATTTCCTGTCATTCTGAGATTAACTCACAAGCGTAAAACAACCGCAATCAAGACTGGTATTTATCTCAAGAAAGAAGATTGGGATGAAAAATCTTTGGAGGTAAAAAAGTCTTACAAAGGTGCCTCTAATGTGCAGCGATTGAATAATGAAATTCAGAAAAAGAAATCTGAAGCTCTTGATAGAATTCTAAAGCTGGAAGAAAAATCAAAACAAACACCCCTATCGGTAACTGATGTAAAACACCATATTGATCCATCAGCGTTAAGCCAATCGTTTTATGATTACAGTGAAGTACTGATCAAAGACCTTTTTAAAACAGAACGTGTGGGTACAGCAAGATCATACCGTGGAGTCGTGAATGCATTGAAAACTTTCAACAAGGGTAATCCCCTGGGAAAAAATATGGGTGGAAATCCAAAAGATTCGAATAAAATTAAGTTTTCCAGTAAGTTTAAAGAAGTGAATTACCGGGACCTAAAATTTGAAGAGATTAATTATACGTTTCTAACCAGATTTGAAAATTACCACATTGCTTCCGGAAATGAATTAAACGGGTTAGCCGTGTACATGCGAACAATCCGTTCCATATACAATCAGGCAATTAAAGCCGGTCTTGCAGAAAAAACTCTCTATCCGTTTTCCGATTACAAAATCAAAACAGAACCAACAAAAAAACGTGCATTAGAAAGCCCTTACATAGCCAAAATCATTTCTCTTGTGCTGGAACCAAATCATAAATGTTTTGATGCTAGAAATTACTTCGTATCTTCTTATATGATGTACGGGATGAATTTTTCTGACATGGCTTACCTTGAAAAAAGCGATATCATAAATTGCCGTATCCAATATCGGCGTAGAAAAACCAGCAAACTATATGACATTAAAATAACGGATAGTTTGGATTCAATCTTAGGCCATTACATACAACAGAACCCCACATCAAAGTATGTGTTTCCAATTATCAAACGTGAGGGGGCAATATTTCAAGAGCGGGACATTCAGATAGCTAGGAAGAATTTTAATGATAACCTGAAAGAAATTGCTACCATGTGTGGCATAGAACAAAATCTTACAGCCTATGTTAGCCGGCATTCATTTGCGACCCAAGCAATGATGCAAAACGTTCCCGTGACGGCAATAAGCGCCATGTTGGGGCACTCAAGTTTGAAAACAACAGAAATCTATCTGAAAGGGCTACCATCAAACATACTGGATGATTACAATAGCAAAATCCTAAACCCCGAATAAAACGTAGTTGAATGATGGAGACAGTTGTAGAAATTACTGCTCGGTTCAATAACAAGAATGTATATCCGGAAAACAGCCAAAAATTTGACCATTTTCATCATTAACAATGCAAATAAAAAAAATCGTTAAATAACCTATCAAAATAGTAGGATTTTAAACAAATATTTCCAACTTTTGTCAGAATTTGAGCAAGCCTTCTCTGTCAAAGCAGCACTAGTGCAGGGTTTTTGCTCCATTATAGATTGGGCTCGGGGCAATTTTTGGTAGTTTCGGTCGTTTATCTACATTTGTGGATAAGTCAACCCCTTGATTAACTGCCCAAAGTCCATAATTTTAAAAAACAACAAAAAGCCACAATCCACTACGGCAATAGACAGTGACATTTATTTAAAACTACTAACCAATTAAATAAATT
>CAYQRR010000283.1:0-2028 GCA_964419635.1 uncultured Chitinophaga sp.
AGCATCTGAGCCGAATTCAGGTATCCATCTTTTAATGTATTCGTTCTTAGGGTCAAAACGGGCGGCTTGGGATGCCGGATTAAAAATACGGAAATAGGGAGCGGCATCGGTTCCGCAACCTGCTGCCCATTGCCATCCACCCACATTAGCGGCTAAATCATAATCGAGCAATTTTTGAGCAAAATAAGCTTCGCCCCATCGCCAATCAATAAGTAAATGTTTTGTCAAAAAACTGGATACGACCATACGCACCCGGTTGTGCATAAAGCCGGTTTCATTCAATTCGCGCATACCAGCATCCACCAAAGGATAACCAGTTGTACCGGTACACCAACAAGCAAACTGTTGCTCATTGTTTAACCAAGATATAGCATCATATTGTTTACGAAACGAATCCTTTTCAACGTAAGGAAAATGATACAAAATGCTGTGATAAAAATCGCGCCAGATAAGTTCACTCACGAAGGTATCACTCTTGTTTAGTGCGTATTGCAAAAGTTTGCGAACGCTGAGAGTCCCAAACCGAAGATGAACACTCAATCTTGAGGTCCCCTGTAAGGCTGGAAAATCGCGCTGCTCTGCGTATCGGGTAACAATTTCGGATTTTATCAGCTTAGCAGGAAAGGTAAAATCGGAGGCATTAAATCCTATTTCCGCTAAAGAAATGAGCGACCTAGGTGACATTTTGTAAAAGTGCTGAATATGCTCGCTTGTGTTGTAAATTTGAAAACCTCGTCTATTCAACAACTCTTTCCATTTTCGGGAATAGGGCGTAAAGACCACATACGGTGTACCATCGTCTTTTATCACTTCCTCTTTCTCAAAAACAACTACGTCTTTATAGCTTTGGAAGGAGGTTCCATTTTCAGCCAAGAACTGAGCTACTTGTCGGTCACGCTGAACACCATACGATTCATAATCATGGTTCACATACACAGATTTAATATCCCATTCATTCAACAACTCTTTCCATACCGTTGCCGGATTTCCATACTTGACAAGAAGCGATGAGCCTTGATTCTGTAATTCAGAAGAAAGTCGAACAATTTCCTGATAAATAAACAATACCCTCTTGTCGGTTTTGTCTTCTAGCTTAGACAAGATATTCTGGTCGAAAATAAAGAGCACAACTACCGGGTAAGGTGAAGTTAAGGCATGAAAGAGCGCAGTGTTGTCGTCCAGACGGAGATCTCTGCGCAACCAACAGAAACTTACAGGAGCTTTCTTCAACATATTTTTATTTGAAACCTAACATCTTTTGCGGGCAAAGGTTCGTCTAATATCTCAGGAAACACATTATATTCGTCACAAAAATTAAAGAAAATGAAAAGTATATCAGCTACATTGATTGCATTGTTATTTATGACATTGAACGTAAAAGCACAGTCGGCATCACAACTTTATAAGTTTACGGATTTAAAAAAATCGGAAGCTGTTTTGAAAGCACTCGCCTCTGAGTTAAAACTATCGGAGTCTGATTTTGATAAAGTAAAACTACTTATCCAGGGAAGCGCACAAAGCCAAATGGAGCAGTTTAAGTCAGAGTTAGCCAAAGACCCTGACCACGTAGCGAATATTGTAAGACGTCAAACTACCCACATTGAAGGAAACCTTCGCAATATCATTGGCGAAGATAAGTTTAAGCAATATGAAATTCTGAAGCCGGCTATTGAGAAAAAAGCGCAAGAACTAAGTGCTCGATAAAAATTAAAGCAACAAATTATTGTTTAAAAAAGCGGTGAGTTCCACCGCTTTTTTATTGGCATAAGAACTACTGCTGTAATTTTTCACCCACTGAATTCCTTTTACTGCATTGGTAAGCAGCACTTCATCCGCCTCCAGCAATTCGTAGCGTTCTACCGGGCGTTCTTCTATTGAATCCGGCAAGTTAGCAAGCAGAAAAGAGCGCATCACTCCGCTTACGCAACCACTTTCCAAATCAGGGGTTATCAACTTATCATTCTTTACAAGAAAAATATTGGAACTTAAAGACTCACTCACCTGATTAAACGTGTTGAGTAAAATAAT
>CAYQRR010000283.1:2038-4030 GCA_964419635.1 uncultured Chitinophaga sp.
GCCAGCCCTCCTGCTTCATATACTTGGACGCCAACACATAACCGAGCGCGCTGGATGTTTTCAAATCGCTGATATTAGAGATTGACTTGAAGTGGTCCTCGTTTGAGCCAGCCAAAAGCCCATCTGATAACTCGAACCTATTGTTGCCTATCTCATCCATGCTAATTACATAAGACAGTTCATTCTCCTCGGGGAGATATAATCCGGCTCCTTTTCTAAAAAACTGAAGCCGCACACGCGCGTTGGCTGCTATATTATTTACAGCCGCTAAATCCAACACCATGGCTTGGAACCGTTCTATATCAAACCGCTTCGGAAGATAAGCTCCCATTATTTCCATCGTAAACTCGATACGATTCCAGTGATATTCCAACAAGGGAAACTTTCGATCAAACATAACCATGCTCTCAAAAAAGCCATCGCCAAAGCGTAAACCTCGGTTTGTGGCAGATAACAATTTTTCATGCTCGTTGAATATATTCCCATTATAGTTGATATACTTCATAACTGCTGTTTGAAACAACAGGCACTTGACCTGTTACTATTCCTCGCTGTATAATTACATGTGTTACTCCCTCTTGACGGAGCACATTTTTGCGTTTGTCGTCTAATCGATTGTAATATGCATCTGCTGCAGTTTGCAGGGCAAAGCCGGTCTCCTTTCCTCCTGTTGTTATGCCATACACCTCTCCTATTCGTCTATGCCATTCTCCAATTGCATTTTTGTGGCGAACGTTTGCTTTAAATTCAACATAGCAAGAACGCATGCCATAAAACTTTAATTCTGTGAAATCAAACGGCTGAATAAATACGGCATTGAAATCGGTTGCCTTCGCTATTTTTTTACAAATATCAATTCGGTCGTCAGTTGTCTTTTGAAAACCAAATTGATAAGGTACCCGAAATGGCAGATAGGAACGATAGCCTATGACAATTACAAAGCATAGGATTGGAACTGACAGTAATACCACGTGTACTATTTTTTCGGGAATCTGTATCTGCTTTATAGCAGATACAGTATTTAGCGCGAATGAAACAACGGCTACCACACCTAAAAACTTAAGCCACGAGCTCACTTTGTAAAACTGAAAATTGGCAATAGAAACCTGGTGTAAAACATCTACAGTAAACGCGTATAACAGGAGTCCAAGCAGTCCAAAGAAAAATACGTAGAAGAGCACTGGATGCTTCCTTGCAAAAAATACCATCCCTGATACAGACAGTAAGAAGAATATCAATTTTTTCCCATTAGGAAAAGAGGAGAAGATAAAATGATGCGGATGCCTGAATTCAAACATAATCGCAAACACATCGGATGCAGGTACCCCATCGCCTCCCTGGCTTTTTTTGACCCAAATTACAAGTAAATAAATGAATGCAGTTGCGCTGAACATTATAATAAACTTGAAAAAATTCTGCCAAGGTTCACGGTTAATTACAACCCAAAAAAGCAATACAGTGGACAATAAAATCATTACATCCAAACCGTCTAAAAGTTGAATAAACGTAGCAGCCGACAATAAAATGCCTGATACAAAATAGCTGCGTTTGAGAAAATAGAACATGGCCCAGGCAACAATCGCACAAGCCACACCACCGGCTTGCAGACATTCGGAGTATAATTCCACGTTGCCCAATGTGTAGTCATTTAGTGGAATTAAGGCTACCGCAACAGCTAGCCACGAGAAATACTTGTTGGATATGTAGAGCGATGCAATCCGCTGTAACCCTATGAGCAACACAACAGAAGAAGCAAACTGAAACAGGAGCACAAAAAACTCAAGCTGATGAACGAACGGCAATAAAAGATGAGCCATTACGGTACGTTCGTTGGGAACTGTCTTATGCAGATTTTGGATAAAAAAATCGTGCGCATAAAGTGATGTATCATGCAAATACAAAGTATAGGGCAACAACTCTACTTGGTCGCCAGTGCCATAGCGGTACCCATATCGCAAAATCAATAGAGCCCATACAGCAATAGCGGATAAA
>CAYQRR010000284.1:0-1296 GCA_964419635.1 uncultured Chitinophaga sp.
TACTCAACTGCCTTCGGACAATTCTTTGATGAAAGCACGCATCAGAAACAATATAGACTATTACCAACCTCGCATGAGTGCCCATGGAAAACTAGTGGCTTATGTATCCAACGATATGGGTCGTTGCAAAATTCATTTGCTGAACACAGAAATGGGCAATAAAAAAATCATTCATCGCGTAGGATTCAGAACCAATACACTATTTACCGACCAATCAGTTCCCCTGTTGGCTTGGGAGCCATCGGGCAAGAAGCTGGCATTCATTTCAGAAAAGCGTGCTCAAATTTTTCTCCGTTTGTATAACATAGAAACCGGCAAAACAGAAAAGTTTCCGGTAAGGAAGTTTCAGAAAGTAGTCAGCTTTAACTATGTGGATGCAAAGCAACTGGTGATGAGTGCTGTCAATAACGGTCAGTCAGATATTTACCTCTACAACATTGCCAGTACCACCACCCGAAAATTAACGGATGATTATTTTGATGATTTATACCCGGCCTATATTCAGGCAGATAGTGCTGAAGGAATCTTGTTCAGCAGTAACCGGCCGGACGACACGCTGCGCAACGGGCGCTACGAAAGCCAAAACATACTGAAAACACACGATTTGTTTTTCTATGATTTAAGCCAAAGCTCGCTTTACCGAATCACCAATACACCACTCGCAAACGAAACATATCCGCAACCTTTCTCGGAGCAGGATTTTTGCTTTTTAAGCGAACAGAACGGCACACGAAACCGTTTTATCGGTCATTTTGAAAAGGTGTTTTCGCACAACGAAATAACCTATCAATACACCTATGGCGAAAGTGGCGAAACAGATTCTGTAAAAGTTCGAGAAGGGATACCCTTCGAATCGGTTAGTGATAAAAATGCTGTAAGCCTGAAAAAAACCACTACCGAAAAAATTTACACCACCGGGGGTGTTACTGCCCCTTACTCCAATTTCACGTATAACATTCGCGAGCAATGTGTAGTGCCACAAAAAAATCTGACCTTGGATTTAACGAAGAAAAATGGCAAGCCCGTTTTTTACAGATATGATTACCCGGCTGCAGCCAGCGGTGCTACCATTTCAGAATACATGCAAAAATTGCTGGCCAAAAATCTGGAGGAAAAAAAGCCGAAAGAGCCTGCGAAGGAAGAAGATAAACAGGTAACAGTTTTTGAACAAAAATATGATTCGAGTGGAGCGGTTATTGGAAACCGACCCTACGATTTTCAAAGTGAATTTGATTATGGCATCAAGCTGTTTGACTGGGATTCTGCCTCGTCTTCAAGAATTGAAAATGCGCAGGA
>CAYQRR010000284.1:1306-4007 GCA_964419635.1 uncultured Chitinophaga sp.
TCTCGCGAGTGCGCCCCTATTTTGTTCGCTTTGCTATAGACAAAGTCATTACGCAGGTAGACAACAATATTTTAATGACTCGCTACCAGCCGTTTAATCCTTCCAACCCGCAGTTTGATTTGAACCCTGTGAGTTTCATGTTCAAGTTTGGTATTACTGATTTGTTGGAAAACCACAAAGTGTATGGCGGCATCCGGTTGCCATTCGTAGGATTGAACAGCACCAGCGAATATTTTATCACCTACGAAAACCTCACCAAACGGCTGGATGTGCGCTACACTTTTTACAGACGCAGCCAAGGCGACAAAGCTTTTGACCGACTGCCATTCAGCGATGTAACACTCCCTCCGGGTTACTCGGTAGACTACAGCATAAAAACCAACTATGCCGAAATAGAAATGCGCTACCCGATAGATGTGCTCAACCGCGTTTCACTGGGCATTGCTTTTCGCAACGACAAAGTGGTATACAAAGCAGCAGATACCCTCAGTCTGAATTTGCCCAGCAATTCCGACAACTGGCTCTTTGCAAGAGGAGAATATGCGTTTGACAACTGCCTGGAAGTAATGACCAACATTCGCTATGGAACACGATTCAAAGTCTTTGGAGAAATTCACAAGCAATTTCCTACACAGAATAAAGTATTGTTCGACCGTGTTGATTTTCCGGTGGTTCAATTCAACAATAGATATCTGGGGGTAGTTGGATTTGATTTGCGGCACTACCAAAAAATCTATAAACAGATTATTTGGGCCAACCGCTTGGCGTTTGGCGCATCGCTGGGCACATCGCGATTGATTTACTATTTGGGCGGATTGGACAACTGGATTGGCGCTCCGCGCTTACCAAAATTTGACCCTACCACCCCTGTTAACCGAAATAATAATTATGCCTTTCAAACCTTAGCTACGCCATTGCGTGGCTACGCGCAAAATGCACGTAATGGTGATAAATATATTGTGCTTAACTCTGAACTTCGCATTCCGCTTTTTGCTGCGCTGATGAAATCACCTATCCGTTCCGAATTGATAAAGAACTTCCAGGTAGTTGGATTTTTAGATGTGGGCACAGCTTGGGAAGGGGCTTCCCCTTTTGCCGACAGCAATCCGCTATTTACCGAAGAAATACCAAATGCAGAGCAAAATCCATCTGTAATCGTAAGAGTAAAACGTTACAAAACACCCATTGTCATGGGCTTTGGTCCTGGATTGCGCACTAGTTTTCTGGGTTTCTTCTTACGATTTGATGCTGCCTGGAGTTATGATACTGGTGAGGTGAGCAAAAAGCCTCTGTATTATTTTTCTTTTGGCCTTGATTTCTAAACTCCGAAGCACAAAAATAAACGAAGCTATGTTGCAATTGCGTTCAGAACATCTTGTAAAAGTATACCGCGACCGTGCAGTAGTGAATGATGTATCGGTGGAGGTAAATCAAGGTGAAATTGTTGGCTTGCTGGGCCCGAACGGTGCCGGCAAAACAACATCATTTTATCAAATTGTTGGTTTAATCCCGCCTGACAGTGGCAAAATATTTTTGGGCAATAAAGAAATTACCGACCTGCCTATGTATCAGCGCTCGCAGTTAGGCGTTGGATATTTGCCACAAGAGGCATCCGTTTTTAGGCACTTGTCGGTGGAAGATAACATCGCAGCCGTGCTCGAAATGACCTCGCTGAGTAAGTCTGCGCAAAAGGACCGATTAGAACTCTTGCTCTCCGAGTTTGGATTAAACAGAGTACGAAAAAGCATGGGTAATGTGTTAAGCGGTGGCGAACGCAGAAGAACTGAAATTGCCAGAGCATTGGCAACCGATCCTAAATTTATTTTGCTCGATGAGCCTTTTGCCGGCATCGACCCTATAGCCGTGGAAGACATTCAGCGCATAGTGATGAAGCTGAAAGAAAAAAATATTGGAGTGCTTATCACCGACCATAACGTTCAAGAAACGCTCTCCATTACCGACCGGGCCTATCTTCTTTTTGAAGGAAAGATATTGAAAGCCGGCACTGCGGAAGAGTTGGCCAGCGATGAGCAGGTGCGTAAAGTATACCTGGGGCAAAATTTTGTGTTGCACCGCAAGGCCATTACACTGCAAAATCAAAGCAGAGAAAAACCAATACTCCATGTAGCGTCATTAGCCCGCTATACCAAAGATATGCTGCGCGAGACGGACCGGTTTAATGAAATACTGAACAGTGGCGATTTACGAATGCCGTACTCTACTTTGCATACAGCAGGATTTGCGGATTTTTTAGCCTCGCTGCGCGAGTACAAAGGGATGCTGCAAGAATTTGCAAAAAATCAAAAACTAAACGAACTCAGTGCAGCTATAGATGCCTTGACCATAATGGAAGATAGCAGCACCACCGGCAATTATCTTCGCTTTATTACCGATAATTTTTTCAAGCGGGGTAAATACTCCGACTATATGTTACACACAAAAAGTGTCTTGAATCAGATTTCAGCGCAGCTACTGCTGAATGGTGCCGAAGTATAACAACTGCTTACCCATTCTTCTCCTATGAATCTTCTGAATCCTTTGATGCGTCAATACCTACGGGCACGAATGCCCCGTATTCGGCACATGATAGAGCATCCGCAGGAGAGTCAACAGCAAGAATTTAAACAGTTGATAAAAGCCGCAGCCCATACTAAATGGGGTCGGCAATATCACTATCCATCCATTCGAAGTATTCAGGAAT
>CAYQRR010000285.1:0-4006 GCA_964419635.1 uncultured Chitinophaga sp.
TGCACGGGTAGTGCTTCAGCGGTTGTTACAGAATACACTGTTGCGCCCTTTAGCCTTGGCAACGACATAACAGTGTGTGAAGATTCCTCTCTCGTTTTAGATGCAGGCAACAATTACAATGCGTATGCATGGAGTGGTGGAGCATCCACGCAATCATTCTCGCCAACAAGTTCAGGCGTATATTTTGTAACAGTTACCGATGCAAATGGGTGCTCTTCCTCCAGTTCGATATCGGTTAATTTTCGCCCCCTACCTTCCGTAGATTTGGGCGCTGACCAAATAGTGCCGCTAGCTAGCAGTGTTGCGCTCAATGCATCAATCAATCCCACTCCGGGTAGTATAGCTTCGTATGTATGGCAATCCACCGGTTCTCTTAGTTGTGGAAATTGCGCAAATCCCTCTGTTCAGATAAATGATACCACATCTGTCACGCTATTGTATACAGATGAGTTCGGATGCAAAGGTCAGGATAATCTTATTATTCAAACCTTACCAACTGAACCCATATACGTTCCTACAGCCTTTTCACCGAATAATGATGGAGTGAACGATGTGTTTCGTGTTAAAGGAGTAGGCTTAACTAAATTTTACATGAGCATCTATAATCGTTGGGGCGAACTGGTGTTCGAAACAAACGATTCTAATCAGTCATGGAATGGCAGTTACAAATCGGTGGAACAACCAATCGGGGTATATGTGTATACTATAAATGCGGTATCTTCTGATGCACGTACCTTTACGTATAAAGGTAATGTTACATTGATTAGGTAAATACTAGATATTCCTTATCTACATTGGAAATTCATTTTCACAGATTGGATTGTGGCATTTTCATTCAATAGCCCGGATTGTTAAAAGTGTATAATAAGTTTATATTTGGTGTATTGAGTTTTCCCTGACACACCAAACTCATAAAACTTATTCACTATGAATT
The DNA here is from genome assembly GCA_964419635.1 of uncultured Chitinophaga sp. Lineage (GTDB taxonomy): Bacteria > Bacteroidota > Bacteroidia > Chitinophagales > LD1 > Bog-950. Next base: position 935 of record CAYQRR010000285.1, read on the forward strand.
ATTCTGGTTTCCTGAGAGCCATAGGAGTACCCCTTTTGTACCTCTTTGCATCTTTGACCGCTAAATCTTCTGTCGATGTACTATCAACCCGGGTTTGTTTAGGCGATTCCACTACTCTAACCAGCCTTTCCTCAATACCCGCCACGGCTGCTATACTTTGGGATTTAGACAATGATGGTTTTTTCAACAACGGAAACGGTAACATAATCAAACATATTTTCGGAACAGCAGACACACTTACCATTCGGGCAAAAGTCGTTGACAGCTTTGGGGTAGAATTCTATTCGGCACCGCACGAAGTAATAGTAGATCCGTTACCTAATCCTAATTTTTTCTTTGTTGGCACTTGCTTAGGGCAAATAACTCGATTTACAAATACCAGCACTATTTTAAATGCAACAACTTTAACCTATGAGTGGGATTTTGATTCTAACAGCAGTATAGATGATACGGCCAAAAATCCGCAGCAAGTTTTCGCAGACACAGGAACACATGCAGTAACCTTGCTGGTTACATCCGGAAACGGCTGCAAAAAAACAGTTACTAAAAATGTAAGTATACTACCCAAACCGGTTGTGGCATTTACTACTGAATCGACATGCAATGGGGAGTTATCCAGGTTTATCAGCCAAACAACATTTACGGGAGATTCCATTATTAACCGAGTTTGGAAATTTGGGGATGGAGGACTACTTTTTTCTACCGACACAGCTACACATACGTATCAGACCGCAGGAGATTATAATGTAACGCTGCAGGTAACCGGCAATAATGGTTGCAGCGATTCATCAACACAACTAATTTCCATTGACACAAATGTTCTATATGACTACACATTCTTGAACGATTCACTCATCTATGAAAATGGGTCAACACAAATCGAAGTAGCAGGCAACTTTGCTTCAATAATTTGGGAAGACAATTCTACCAACCCGCTTAGAACATTCACCGACACAGGCATTTATCGTTTTCAAGTGTCCACTTCGAGTGGTTGCGCCTTAACACATTACATCTACATTGCGAGAAAGCCGAGCGATGGGCCAATTCAAAAAGCAAATGATTTTATAACACCTAATGGAGATGGCAAAAATGACTACCTCTATTTTAAAAACATGGAACAGGAAAGACCCTGTTCCATTTCTATTTATGACATAAACAGTTTGAAGGTATACGAACATAATGACTACCAAAATGATTGGGATGCTACTTCCAAAGGAAAATTGGTGCCAGCCGGAACCTATTACTATGTCCTGAAATGCGCCAAAATTAAAGAGATGAGGGGGCATACAAATATCATTCGATAAACAAGTATAGCATGAAAAATATCTACGCTTTCATCCTGGCTTTCGTCTGCATAAAATCGCTGTTTGCACAGACAATTCAAAACAATGAATTCGCCATCAATCCATTCATCATATCCCCTTCCAACACCGGATACAACAGCAACCATGAGTTATTCATTGGAGCTATGAACCACTTTGCCGGTTTACCCGGCTCACCAATCAACGCATTGGTAAACTACAATGGTGAGATAAAAAACCATATGGGATTGGGAGCACAATTTGGTTTCGAAAAATTTGGTGCTTTCAGAAATTTCAGATTCAACGTAAGCTATGCTTATCATATAAAAATGGCTGCAGCTCATCGTCTATCTGTTGGAATTTCAGCATCCGCCAACCAAACTTCAATTAACTTTTCTGAAAGCAATTCGGACCCGGTTAATGACCCGGAGATAAACTCAGACAAAGTCAAATCTGGAGCCTCTTTCAATGCTGGATTTGGAATCACCTACGCAACAAAAGGATTAATGCTAAGTATTTGCATGCCTTATATACTAGAAAACAAAAAGTCAAAACTCACCCCTTACACACAAGGGCCGATGTTACGTTATTACTTGGCTTATAACATTCAAGTCAATAAATCATGGTCAATTAAACCACAGGTGCTATTTGACCATTATCTGCCAACACGTTTTATATACAGCGGATTAGTTACCGTAAAATACAACAATCGAGTATGGCTCAATGTAGGTTACAGCAATGACCTTACACTTAGTGGAGGCTTAGGTTTATTAATTGGTGAAAGATTTACGGCACAATACACATTCAAGCATTCCCCTTCCGGAATCTATAAAAATACCGCAGGCAGCCACGAGCTGATATTGGGTATACTAATCGGTAAAAACAAAAAGCAATTTTTAAATCATTCCATTTTCGGGAACACAACAAAATCACCATACCATGATTGGGAATAAAAACGTTGTCAAAAAAGTATCTCTGACACTACTTGTCTGGCTGGCAGCACTATTCACCGTTTCGCTGCAAGCTGCAGGTCAGTTTCCGGATAAAATGAATTATCAGGCAATCGCAAGAGACAACTCAGGAGCTGTACTCCAAAACCAAAATATAGTCATACGACTTGGTTTAAAAGATGGCAATAACACACTGCTTTGGCAAGAGGACCATTTTGTAACTACCAACCAATTTGGATTATTTACCTTGAAAATTGGATCTGGAGCTACTACTGGTTTAGGAAGTTTAGCAAGTTATTCAGATATCAGCTGGTCTCAAGGCAATATTCATTTAGAAGTATTAGCAGATTTTGGAAATGGTTTTTCCAGCTTTGGTGACGTTGAAATGATTTCTGTTCCTTATGCACTTGTAGCTGATACGGCATTAAAAGCTCCCAAACCCAACCTAAAGATCTCCGAACTTATTGATGTGGACGTTAATGGCCTTAGCCCGAATGAAGTATTACGATGGAATGGAGCAAAATGGGTGCCTGCGGATACAATTAAGACCGACCAACTTGTAGTAACACAAAAAGTAACGATACAAGGAGGTATGGTCTTGAATCAATACTTCATCCTTGGTTCCGATTCTGTTTCAAAAATATCTACCGATCCAACGCTGAGCGATAGCAGCAATTATTCCCTTCCAACAGAAGCTGCTGTCAAAGCATATGTTGATTCTAAATTTGCTGTTGGCGCAGTCGGCCCAACCGGTTCTACAGGAGCCACTGGCGATACCGGTCCGCAAGGTCTGCAAGGTATTCAGGGTAATACAGGAGCAA
>CAYQRR010000286.1:0-3992 GCA_964419635.1 uncultured Chitinophaga sp.
ATAGATAATCAGTAAACAGATGTATAACTTTAGTAAATAGATACTACTAATCATTAAATAGCTATAAATATTTAGTAAATAGCTATATAAAATCATTAAATAGCTATACTAAACCATTAAATAGATAGCTTTTTTGCCGAAAATGGCTTAAAATGAAGGTAAATGGCTATTCGGAGCAGGGGAAGATTCCTTTGAACCGTGACTGTAAAAGAGAGTTTATTTATTCCGTTCTATCCCTTGTTTAACAGGATTATCCTGCCTGGCTTTTGCAATATAAGGTTGCAAAAGATAATAGTAATAGAGAAGGCTTACCAGGTGTTCTCCAGGTCCTTGGGGGTGTACCGCTGGTTTCGGTCAAAGTAGTAGGTGTTGCCCTCGGGCTTTTGGAGCTGCAGATTGTTTTTTTGCCTGCTCAGCCATCGCGAGAGCAGCGCTACGGGCACCAGCAGCAAAAAGAAGATAAGCGATAAAAGAACCTTGTTCATCACGCTGCCCATGGCTTCGGCCAGTTTCATCCAGCCCTTGGCCAGCAAGGCAGTGAGCCTTTTTAAAAAGAGGCCCGCCAGGCCGGTGGTTAGTGCAGCCGATAGCAGCCAGCGGTGCTGCTGCCCGGTGGTCCACCACAGCACGATAAACGCCACGCAAAGCGTGAGCATTACCTCCAGTTCCTTTTCGCGGTTGAGGGGTTTCATGTTAAAAGAGGGTATATACAAACGGAGCCGCAGCCGAGCCACCGCCTACTACCACCAGCAGGCCCACCAGCAGCAGCACAATAATCATGGGCAACAGCCACCATTTTTTGCGCTCCATCAAAAACTTAAATAAGTCGGTCAAAAATTCCATGGCACTCTTTTTTAGGTGTGATTTTAATCCAAAGCAAACTCTTTTTTCCAATCTTCGGTTTCGGGCCAGAGGGGCTGCTCGGCCTTGGCCAGTATATAGTCGCCCAGTATCAGATAATCCATTTCGGTGCGCATAAAGCATCGGTAAGCATCTTCGGGGCTGCACACAGGTGGTTCGCCCCGCACATTAAAACTGGTGTTCACTACCAGCCCGATGCCGGTTTTTTCTTTAAAAGCCTGAAGCAAATTCCAAAAGCGCTCATTGGTAGCGCGGTGAATGGTTTGCACGCGTGCCGAAAAATCGACATGCGTTATGGCGGGCAAGTGGGAGCGGAGCGTATACAAACGCTCCATCAGCGGCATACTGTTATAGTGAGGCGGCACCACCTTGCGATGCCGGGCAAGGAGTGGAGCCACCAAGAGCAGGTAAGGTGATGTGGCACCGCCCAGTTCAAAGTATTGCGAGGCATCTTCGGCCAGCACACTCGGAGCAAAGGGTCTGAATCCTTCGCGATATTTAATTTTCAGGTTCAGCTTTTTCTGCATATCGGGGTGGCGGGCATCGCCCAATATGCTGCGGTTGCCAAGTGCCCGCGGGCCAAACTCCATTCGCCCCTGAAACCAACCCACCACCTGTCCTTGAGCCAGTAGCGCAGCAGTGGTGCGGCTGAGTTCTTCCTCTGTAGATGCTTTGCGATACACGGCTTTATATTTTCTAAATACCTGCTCGCACTGCAAGTGGCTGTATTCCGGCCCCAGATAAGCGCCCTGCATTTCGTCCTGTGTGCTATCCGTCTTTCGGGGCTTTTCAAAGTAGATGTAATAAGCCGCCAGTGCGGCACCCAAAGCGCCACCGGCATCGCCCGCAGCAGGTTGTATAAACAGGTCTTTAAAAATACCGGCTCTTTGCAATTGTCCGTTGGCCACGCAGTTCAGCGCCACTCCACCGGCCATGGTCAGTTGCTCGCACTGCGTAAGGCGTTGGGCTTCCTTTGCCATGAGCAACACAATCTCTTCAGTTACCTGCTGTATAGCATAGCCCAGGTTACAATGGTGCTGCTCCAGGGCATCGCCCTCGTTGCGCTTTTTAAATCCAAAGAGTTTTTCCCAGGCGGCATCGGGCACCATGCGCAAGCCGGTGGCATAGCTGAAGTAAGCCTGATTCAGCCAAAGGGAGCCATCGGGTTTTATATCGCACAGTACTTCTTTAATAAGGCGTACATACTCGGCAATTTCAGGTACTTCGGGATTGCCGTATGGGGCCAGGCCCATCAGTTTGTATTCGCCCGAGTTGACTTTAAAGCCCAAAAAATAAGTGAACGAAGAATAGAGCAAACCCACCGAATGCGGAAAGCGGAGTTCTTTAATAATCTCCAGTTGATGGCCACTGCCTTTGCCAATAGAGGCCGTGGCCCATTCGCCCACACCATCAATGGTCAGGATGGCCGCCTCCCGAAAAGGAGAGGCATAAAACGCGCTGGCTGCATGCGACAGATGGTGCTCCGGAAACAGCAATTTTACTTTTGATTTATCATAACCTTCCAGTGTGGCTAGTTCCTCGTGCATCATGCGTTTGAGAAACATTTTTTCGCGCAGCCATACCGGCATACTTTGCAGAAACGATACCAGTCCTTTGGGAGCAAAGCCATAATAGGTTTCCAGCAGTCGCTCAAATTTCAAGAGCGGTTTATCGTAAAAGGCAATGGCTTCTACTTCATCTATGCGCACTCCCGCCTGCTCCAGGCAATACCGAATGGCATGGAGGGGAAACGACTCGTCATGTTTTTTGCGGGTAAAGCGTTCTTCCTGAGCCGCGGCAATTATTTTACCGTCCTGCACCAGTGCCGCAGCCGAGTCGTGATAAAAAGCAGAGATACCCAGAATGGTCATGGCGGAGTTTAAAAGGCCATTGAATATTTATAGAGCCGCTAAGTAGCGGAGCACACTGTTTTCTATATCGGCTTTTATATCGGTGCTATGATTGCGCACAAAGGTTTGGCCGGTTACTTTCTCGTAAAGTTCAATGTATCGCTCGGTAATGGTATTCACAAACTCCTCCGGCATATCGGGCATCACCTGTCCGTCTTTCCCTTGAAAGTGATGCTCTATCAGCCACTGCCGCACAAACTCTTTGCTCAACTGCTGCTGCGGAGCGCCTTGTTGCTGCCGCTCTTCATATCCTTCCAGATAAAAGTAGCGCGAAGAATCAGGGGTGTGTATTTCGTCAATAAGCATTACCTGTCCGTCTGCCACACCAAACTCATACTTGGTGTCCACCAATATAAGTCCGCGCTCACGCGCCATTTGTTGCCCGCGGGCAAACACGGCATAGGTGTATTGTTCCATTTGCACATAAATGGCTTCGCTCACCAGGCCACGCTTGAGTATGTCCTCGCGCGATATATCCTCATCATGCCCCTCCATGGCCTTCGTAGAAGGCGTAATGATTGGGGTAGGAAGCGGGTCGTTTTCTTGTAAGCCTTCGGGGAGCGGTACACCGCACAATATTCGCTTGCCGGCTTTGTATTCTCGCGCAGCATGCCCGGCCAGGTAGCCACGAATTACCATTTCTATCCGCACCGGTTCACATCTTTTGCCAATGGCTACATTGGGATGCGGCACGGCCTCCAGCCAGTTAGGCACAATGTCTTTCGTGGCCAGCAGAAAGTGTTGGGCAATTTGATTGAGCACAGCGCCTTTCTGCGGAATAGGCTTGGGGAGAATATGGTCAAAGGCCGAAATGCGGTCGCTGGCAATTACAATCAGTTTATCGCCCACCGCATACACATCGCGCACCTTGCCGTGATACACACTGGATTGATTCGGAAACCGGAAGTTAGTCTGCTGAATAGCACTCATCATATCTGCCATAGTTTTAAAAGAGAAATGGAAGCGGTAGAAAGCCTACACCACATCCACGGCTCGGGTTTCATTTAGTTTATCGTATGCTTTTATAATTTCTTTTACCAAGCGGTGGCGCACCACATCACTCTCATTCAGGTAAATAGTAGAGATGCCTTCTACGGGTTTTAGAATACGTAGCGCGGTATGCAATCCGGATTTTACTTTTGGGGGCAAATCAATCTGCGTAGGGTCGCCAGTAATCACGCACTTGGAATTGGCACCAATACGAGTCAAAAACATTTTTAA
>CAYQRR010000287.1:0-3985 GCA_964419635.1 uncultured Chitinophaga sp.
CTATTGCAGCAGGAGCAGTGAATGGTGGAGTGGGTGGCGATATAGCCGATGGCACGGTAGCCAATGCAGACTTGGCGAATATGCCAACCATGACCATCAAAGGAAACAACACCGGTGGAACTGCCGCACCCATTGACTTAACTACAGCGCAGGTTAAAACCATATTGAATTTAACCAATACCAACTCAGGCGATGTTACGCTTGCCGCTATTGGCTCTACACCTAATGCTAACGGAGCAACCCTCAGTGCCCAAGTGCTTAATCTACAGCCTGCCAATGCAAGTTTTGGCGGAGTGGTTACTACCAGCTCACAATCTTTTGCAGGGGCTAAAACATTTACCGGACAAGGAAGCTTTTCGAGCAATGCCGGAGTGTTAAACTTAGTAGGAACCGACCACGCATACCTCCAATGGTATCCTGATGGCATAGGTGCAGGCCGCAAAGCATATACCGGTTATGGTGGCGGCACAGACGACAACTTTACGGTGGCTAATGAAATTGCCGGTGCAGATGTGGTGATTGCAACTAACGGAGGTAAAGCGAGGGTTACCGGTTTAGGTGCAGGTGTGGTAAAATCAAATGCCACCGGACAACTTTCATCATCTGCCCTTACCGCAGGCGAAATACCCAGCCTGTCGGGTGTGTATGTTGACCTTACTAACACCCAAACTGCTGCCGGTGCTAAAACATGGAGCAATGCGGCTACATTTTCGGCAGGCGCTACTTTTAATACTAACAACGCCATTGCTGCTTCAGGAGCACAGTTTTATAACAACCAGACAGGTGTATCGCAGATACTTTTAAATTCTTCAGGTGCCAACTGGGGCAACTTACAAAACGATGCATCGGGTGTATGGTCACTGGCGTATGGTAATACAGGTACAACGGCTTTAAAAACCCCCGCACTTTCATGGACATCTTCTGGTACAGTAGGTATTGGAACCACTACACCTCAGCATACCTTTCAAATAAACCCGGGGGCAAGCAACACTACTAATGCCACCTTCAGTATTAATAACACAGGCAACGCCACGGGTGGTATATATTATGGTGGAAACACCAACGGGCTTATCATTGGTGGATATGCTGCATCACCATGGCCGGGCACCAATAGCTTGTATGTGGGCGGTAGCGTGGGCATTGGAACAGCAGCAGCTCCGGCACAAAAATTAGAAGTAAATGGCAGAATTCGACTGGTAAACTCAAACACCGAATTGTATAACGAGCTAACCCGGCTGAAAGTACGCTCAGAAAATACGGATGGAGTAGCAGAGTTTGCCAGCTATGGGCTGTATCTACCTAAAACCGCGCAAAACTTTAATCTTTATTTGTCTAAGAGCATGCAGTTGGGTTACAACGAAAGCAATCCGGCTATTGACTACAGAAATGGCGATCTTCATTTCGATGCCAACGGAACTGAGCGCGTAAGAATAAAATCTGATGGCAGAGTAGGCATTGGCACCCCATCACCTACCGAAGCTCTGAGTGTAAGTGGGGCTATTACGTCAGCTAATTTTCAGGTGAAACGAGATTTTGCCACATTTAATACCACTGCCAATAACAACGTTCCCATTCACATAAAAACAAACATACCGTGGAATAGCACAATGTATAGAATTACTGCAGAAGGATACAATTACGGAGCCTCACAGCCCATTAACTCCGAAGTTGTAGGTTACACATACAGCCCTGCCCCCGGTGTTATCTATAATCCAAATGCAATTAACTATACATCGGGTGCTTATATTTCACAGTACAATAGCAACGATGGTTACGTTGTGGTTAAACTATCGCACCCATCTTCATTTTACTTTGCTGGTTTTTCGCTCTCTGCTTGGCTCACCAACCCGGCTGGCAATGGGTTTGATGTAAAAGCAACACAGATTGTGCAGCAAACTTCGAACTTAGAGTCTCCCTGTTCGCACAGTATTGTATTGTATGACTCATACGGTGACGGATGGAATGGGGGCTTGGTATATGTATATGTAAATGGTTCGCTTGTTGTCAGTGGTGCAACCATAAGCGGTGGATATGGTCCTGCAACTTATTACTTTAATGCAAGAACCGGAGATGCTATTCAGGTTACTTATGCTGCTGGTTCATGGCCGGGAGAAAATTATTATTCCGTATATGATGGCAATGGCAGTGCACTTGTTTCCAACTGGTATCCGTATAATAGCGGCACATGGAATGGCACAGGTGTTTGTCCGTAAATGTTCAAAAAGCATAATATTGTTATTATCGTGTAGTTAGCTACATTAAAACCGGTACTTTCATTCAGTCGGGGCAACTCCTTCGAAAGAATTTTTCCCTACTAGGCACAAGTGGTTAAACACTTAAGCTCGTACTGTTATAAGCTTACCCTTTACGGGTTTTTGTCGCCCTCCGCTGTTAGGGAAAAACTCTTTTAACTCAGCGGCTTGCTGTCGTAACCTGATCCGGGGTGGTTTCGCTTTTATTCTGCGTGTATTTGTAATCAAGCAACAAACTCTGATAGTTGTCTTAGTCGTGCAGTCGCCTTGTTTCCGTCATAGATTTAGACAGAGTATCTATCCGCAACACGGTATTTTCTAAAAACGAACGATCTTGAAAATCGGCCGCAAACTCTGTCCAGTCAACATTTGGAGCACACGCACACACGGTATATGTGAGCAGTTTCACTACTGGTGCTAGTGGCGGTCACGCACATACCGGCAATACAGCGGCTACCGGTTCCGCTACGGCATTTAGTGTTTTACCTCCACACTTCACGCTCGCCTACATCATGAAAAAACAACCACCATCATGCGGTCTTTGCCCGGTACAATAGATTAAATCTGATACAAACCTGCCTTTAAAAGTTTGCAGAAGAGCAAAGAGAGTCCAAGCTAAAAATAATTATATCACCAAACCATTGCTGGTACAACGTTCCAGACAAGTTGCTAAAAAATATTTAGCCACAGATTTGCAAAACTGAAAACCGCATATATATTTGCGCTCCCTTTCGGAAAAAGAAACGTTCTTTAAATAACCGAAAAGGAAAAAACGAACAAACATATAAGCGTAGCGACTACGCTTAACTCTCATACAAAGACGGAGTATTCAATACTCCCCACCGTAGTCAATTAACTTGGAATCAACAGGTAATAAAGAGCCAAGCGCCACCTGCCTCCGAAACAACAATCGCTGCGATAGCGATTCATAAGCAAAACATATCAAGCAAACCGGCAAGGCCTGTGCAAACAGACCAAGGGAATTGTCGCCTCTTTTCAGAGGTAAAAACAAAATTCTCAAAAAATAAATCGTCAAAAGTTTGCAGGTCTGAAAATGAAAAAGATATATTTGCGCCCCGTTTGAAAAAACAACATCGTTCTTAAACATTGGTTTTGCATACTTAACGGTATCAAAGTCACAATTCTAAAGCAGGTAGTATCAACTGCCGGCAATAGGAAAAGTTCTTTGAAATATTGGATAGAAACATAGTAGAATCCTGACCTTATATGGTCAGGAAACAATTTTCTGATGAAAATCAGAGAAAGCATCTAGGTAAGGAAATTCTAACACTATTATTATTTTCCTTTTCTTTTGAAAATTTGAAAAGGGATCTAACTCTTTTACAACGAAGAGTTTGATCCTGGCTCAGGATGAACGCTAGCGGGAGGCCTAATACATGCAAGTCGAACGGTAACAGGGGTAGCAATACCCGCTGACGAGTGGCGCACGGGTGCGTAACGCGTACACAATCTGCCTTATACTGGGGCATAACTTTGGGAAACTGAAGCTAACTCCCCATAACATCATAGAATGGCATCATTCAGTGATTAAAACTCCGGTGGTATAAGATGAGTGTGCGTCCGATTAGATAGTTGGTGAGGTAACGGCTCACCAAGTCAACGATCGGTAGCTGGTCTGAGAGGATGATCAGCCACACGGGCACTGAGACACGGGCCCGACTCCTACGGGAGGCAGCAGTAGGGAATATTGGACAATGGAGGCAACTCTGATC
>CAYQRR010000288.1:0-3964 GCA_964419635.1 uncultured Chitinophaga sp.
TATCCTGAAACATGATGTAAATAAATGCAACGAAGATGTACTGGCTAGAGCAAAAGAGGCCCCTACTCACTTAGACGAAAAAGTACATAGCGTGAATGAAGAATTACATGCTCGCATGAAAGACTTCACCAAGTATTTTGCAGATTTACGGATGGAGTTCAACAAATTTGCCGGTAAGGTTTTGTAAAATCTTCTAGCTGTAATTCTTACGAATCCCGCTTTGCGTAAAGGCGGGATTCTTTATTTTCATCCGTTACTATTCTGAAAATATATTCATGAGCACATCCATTTTTTTCAAAGACACTGAGCTTCTAAAGGAGTTCAACAAACACGCCAGGCTAAAAACATTAATGGCGGATGAAGTGCTGATGTATCCGGGGGACAAGATTGTCTTTGTGCCGATAGTAATGAAGGGAAGCATTCGTGTTTTGCGTGTAAACGAAGAAGGGAAAGAAGTGTTTTTGTATCATATTAACCCGGGGCAAACTTGCGCCATGTCGCTAAATTGTTGCAGGGCTAATAAGAACAGCGTGGTAAAAGCGGTTACCGAAGACTATACCGAAATGTATATGATTCCGGCAGAGTTGATTGATCAGTGGTTTCGTTTTCCGGAATGGAAAGAGTTTGTTAACAACACCTATGGCAACCGCTTCAATGAACTAATGCATGTCATTGACTTAATCGCGTTCAGCAATATGGATGCGCAGCTACTTCACTACCTTCAAAAACGCGCACAAGCAGTAAACACCACGGCTCTAAATATCACACATCAGCAGATTGCTGATGAGCTACATACGCACCGCGAAGCCGTAAGCAGACTATTGCGGCAAATGGAGCAAAAGGGGTTGGTAAAACTGGGACGAAATGTGATCGAAATATTGAACTGACGAATATCACTTTCGTTTGTAACATATGTTCCCCATCAGAATATTGTGTTCGTGCAAATTTGCGCTATAAAAACAATATCATATGAAACCAAACATGGGAACTTTAGACCGCGTAATGCGTTTGGTGGCAGCTGCCATCGTAATTGCACTTTACTTCATGAATGTAATCGGTGGCACAGTTGCCATCGGGCTGCTTGTGTTGGCTGGTATTTTCATTCTTACTTCCCTAATCAGTTTTTGCCCGCTCTATTTACCCTTCGGACTTTCTACCAAGAAAGACAAGTAAAGGCCCGGGCATCCAACTTCAGTTCTAATGTTAAGACCTGCAAAAAAAGACCTCAGTAATAAGCACTGGGGACTTTATGCAACAAATGTTCCAAATCAACCCATTCACTTAATACACTTTTGCATCGTGAATCTAGAATAACACATCACCAACATGAATACAATTTTAAAATACAAAGGAATAATACTCGGGATGGTCGCAGGGGCAGTTGCCGGTTATGCTTACTACTATTTTGTAGGGTGTGCCAGTGGAACTTGCGCAATCACATCGAGCCCAGTGAACAGTACTTTGTATGGAACCATGATGGGCGGACTTCTATTCAGCAATTTTCAAAAAAACTAAATATCTAAACAATGAGCAGCAAACAAACCATTATTGATGTAAGAACTCCCGGTGAATTTATGGGAGGACATGTAGCCGGAAGTATTAACATTCCATTGCAAGAGATTCCGGACCGTGTAGAAGAAATCAAAACACTATCACAACCAATCGTATTGTATTGCGCCAGTGGTAACAGAAGCGGACAAGCCACTTATTTTCTAAAACAACATGGAATTGACTGCAGCAATGGCGGAAGTTGGTTGGAAGTAAACCGAAACTAAGGACGAATGGAAACAAAAGATGAGCTTCAATGCTGTGTAACTACGTGTGGTTTGCCATTAAATGCAAACTATTGGGATAAACAATATCAAAGCCGTGAAACCGGTTGGGATTTGCAGGGAGTGTCTCCTCCACTTCGAACCTACATAGATGGATTGACCGATAAAAATATTCGGATCTTGATTCCAGGTTGTGGTAATGCCTATGAAGCAGAATATCTGATTGAGCAAGGATTTAAAAACGTAACGGTTATTGATATTGCGTCCACGCTGGTAGAAACATTGAAGGCAAAATTCGAAGGCAAAAATATCCGTATCCTCCATGGCGATTTTTTTGAACATCAAGAGACCTATGATTTAATACTGGAACAAACGTTTTTCTGTGCCCTCAATCCATCTTTGCGCGAAAGATATGCCGTAAAATGCTTTGAACTATTACAAGATGGTGGCAAAGTAGCCGGTTTGTTGTTCAACATTGTATTCGAAAAACCAGGGCCTCCCTTTGGTGGAAGAAAGGAGGAATATGTAAAACTGTTTCACTCACTTTTTGAATTACAACAATTTGACACCTGTGTTAACTCCGTTAAACCCAGAGCAGGAAATGAATTGTTTATTGAAATGAGTAAGAAAAATATACCGGCAAGCTATGTAAAGCTATATGCCATCAGCGGTATTACCTGTAGCGGATGTCAAAACACTATAGAGGAAAGTTTAATGCTTGTAGAAGGAGTTACAATGGTATCCATCAATAGCGACTTTTCGGAACTGATGGTAGTAACTCACAAACCTGTAGCGCTCACACAATTGCAACAAGCTATAGCACATGAATCAAAATATCAATTAACTGAATTCAAAAACTAAATCTAAAATGATAAGCACTATTAAAAAAATGTTGGGCATTGGACCGGCAGTAGACTTCAAAAACTTAGTAACCGAAGGCGCAACCATACTGGATGTGCGCACTAAGGCTGAATTTCAAAGCGGACATATCCGTGGCTCTGTAAACATTCCACTGAACACCCTGCCAGGACAGCTAAAAAAGCTGAACAAATCAAAGCCAATTATCACTTGCTGCGCTTCCGGCATGCGCAGCGCACAAGCCAAAGGACTTTTGAAATCATCAGGCTTTAGTGAAGTGCATAATGGAGGCGGATGGGCCGATTTACAAAGCAAATTATAATATCATGAGACAATTATTCTTTGTAGTATCATTCATTTTATTCGCCAACTTATTGCGGGCTCAAAATTTGCCGGACATTATTATTGAGCCTTATAGCATCAATAATATGCCGGCTTTACAGTCCTATGCCTATGGCAAACAAGATGGGCATTGGATTATTTTTGGAGGCCGGTTAGATGGACTGCATCGCAGACAACCATTTGCTTCTTTCGATGCTGCCGGAAACAACACCAACATTTATGTGGTGGATCCGATAATCGGTCAGGTCTGGAGCGCTTCCACCCAATCACTTCCGGTATCGCTTCAAGAACAACTACAGTCCACCAATATGCAGTTTCACCAGGAAGACACCCTCCTCTACCTGGTGGGTGGATACGGCTACAGTGCAACCGCTGCGGACCACATCACCTATCCTAACTTAATTGCAGTAAACCTCAAGAGCCTTCGCAACGCAGTGATCAATGGCACTTCTATAAACACCTGTTTTCGACAGTTCTCCCATCCGTTTTTGGCGGTGACAGGAGGCCATCTGGGCAAATTGGACAGCACTTATTTACTGGCAGTTGGCAACCGATTTGATGGTCGATACAATCCCATGGGAAACCCTACGTATACACAAACTTATACCAATGCAATACGCAAATTCCGAATAGAGGACAATGGTGTAACACTTTCCATTTCGCATTTAGACAGTATGGTGGATGCGCTTCAACTTCATCGCAGAGATTATAACATGGTGCCCCAAATTTTCAATAACAACACTGAAGGATATACCATTTTTTCAGGAGTGTTTCAAACAACAGCTGATTTGCCTTTCTTGAACTCAGTTGACTTTACGACCAACTCTTATACACCCAACAACGGGTTCAATCAGTATTTGAACCATTATCACTGTCCCAATTTTGGCACATACGATTCGCTGAATCAACAAATGCATTCGTTCTTCTTTGGCGGTATTAGTCAATATTATTTAGATAATAATGGCCTGCAGGTGCAAGACAACAATGTGCCT
>CAYQRR010000289.1:0-3938 GCA_964419635.1 uncultured Chitinophaga sp.
CCAAGAAATGCACCACTAGTTTCTCACCATAGATGTCTTTGTCAAAGTCAAGAAACTTAGGAGACAACGAAGGCTGGGGCAAGGAATCCCATCCCTTTTTGAAGTCAGAGATATCTTCTTTGTTCATCACCACCGAGGTAATTTTCGGCTTTTCTACTTTGTGCACTTTGGCATCGCCCAGGCGCTTGTAGCTGATGGCGTAGTTGCTTTTGTATTTTTCGTTTACAAAGCGGATAATATCCTGCTTGGTCACTTTTTCCATCTCGGAAATCTCATTGACCCATGCCGCCCACGGAATGTCGTGCACAAAAGCCCCCATCAGGTTAGAGGCACGTCCATCGTTGCTTTCGGCTGCTTTCATGCGCTGCAGCTTCATGTTTTGGATAATGGCGGGCAGCACCCAATCGCCAAACTCACCCTTCTTCAGTTTCTCGATTTCGGCCAACAGCAGGTCGCGTACATCTTCTAGTTTTTGCCCTTGCTTAGGTTCGCCATAGAGTTTATGAAAACAGTAATCGGTGTTTTCGTCAATAAAACTGTAGGCGTTGAGCACTTTCTGTTGCTGCACCAGGTCGAGGTCGATAAGTCCGGCTTCGCCCTTAGCCAAAATGTTGTCGACCAGTTTCAGCAACATGGCATCGCGCGAGTTGGCTCCGTTAAAAAGGTAACCCACGTATACGTGCTCGGGTTGCGGACCTACATAGGTGGCCTCCACCGGTGCGCTTAAAACAGGAGCCGGTTGTTTTACAAAGGGAGGTATACGGGCCGGCTGCCAAGTGCCAAAGCTCTGGCGGATAAGCGCCATGGTTTTGTCGAGGTCCAGGTCGCCTGCCAGTATTATAGCCATATTATTGGGGCGGTAATATTTATTAAAGTAGTCGTAGATATTCACCATGGAAGGGTTCTTCAAATGCTCTCCTTCGCCAATGGTGGTTTGGGTACCGTAAGGGTGGTTGGGCAGCAGCAGTTTGTCGATATTGGCATCGCTCCATCTGCGGTCGTTGTCGAGGCTGCGGTTAAATTCTTCGTACACGGTTTCCAGTTCGGTGTGGAAGAGACGCAGCACCAGCGTTTTAAACCGCTCGCTTTCGAGTTGCAAAAATTTATGGAGCGCATTGGAAGGAATGTCGTTCACATACACCGTCATGTCGGTAGAGGTAAAGGCATTGGTGCCTTGTGCCCCGATAGAAGTGGTCATTTTATCGTACTCGTTGGGGATAGCATATTTGGAGGCTTCGTAGCTGAAGGCATCTATTTTGGCATAGAGCGCTTTCTTTCTGGCTTCGTCTTTTTCGGCTTTGTGGTATTCAAAATAGAGCGAAATGCTATCGAGCAATGGTTTTTCTTTAGCCCAGTCTTTGCTGCCTATGTTATTGGTACCCTTAAACACCATGTGCTCCAGATAGTGCGCCAGGCCGGTGGTTTGCGGTGGGTCAAATTTGGAACCGGCTTTCACGGCAATAAAGGTTTGAATACGCGGAGCATCCTTATTAACCGATAAAAAAACCTTTAGCCCGTTTTCCAAAGTGTATATGCGGGTTTTAAAGGGGTCGTTAGGCACGGTATCGTACGAGTAGGCTGCATTTACGGCTTGTGGCTCTCCGGTGCGCATGGGCTGGCGGGTAGGCATGCCGGTGGGCTGCTGTGCTACCTGCACAGGGGCCATTTTGCGTTCTTCCTGATAGCGCTTCAGTTGCTCGGGTGTCAGGGCCGGTCGGCTGGTGGGGGTACCGGTAGTGGAACTGGTGTTGGGCAACTGCACGGGCTGCGGAGTTCCGGTTCGCAGTTGCTTATCGGTGGTTTGCGACTGCCCCAGTAAAGCCAGTGTGAGAATAAGAGTAACCGTAAGAATAGCACGCATGTGTTTGGATTTTAGAATGTCAATGATAAAGAAGCATTGATTATAAAAACTGAAATTATGTGAAAGCCTGTTTCGTGCTTAATCATAATCGAGTTCCAGGCCGAGTTCCTGCTGCATTTTTTTGATGGCCGGGTTTTTCTCCATCATGTGGTGCAGAATGTCGATGGGCTTATACAATTTAGCGGTGCTTTGTATGGTAGCATCAGCCGAGGAGATTATGTCGACCAGGGCACCGGTGCGGCTTTCATAATAAAATTTGACACCGCCTTTTACCTCGTCAAATTGGGCGAGCTGCGTTTCACTCTGAAATTTTACTTCAAGTTGCAGTTGGCTGTTGAGCACCGGTTTAACGCGCGAAAAGAGCGTGCGCAGGCTGCGCTTTTCTTCGGGAATGCGGGCCGCATACTCCTCCCAAATGAGCTGCGCGCTGTCCTCGTTCAGCACCACTATTTCGCCCACCGGTACGTTTTGCTCCTGCGGGGTATTGGTAGACGATGAAGTGGTTTGCAGGTTAGCATCTTTCAGCGCATCGAGCGTGAGCAGCTTTTTGCCTTTGGTGGCTGTTACAGGAGGTGTTTTCAGGAGCGTAGGGGATTCTTCCTTCACCGTATCCTGCACGGGTGGCTTGGGAGCCGGAGGCTGCGGACTTTCCGGGCTCTGTTTCTTGGCAAAGCCGGTGTCGGGCTGCATTACGGAAGCTTTTTGCTCCACCGGAGCGGCCTGCTTTAACTCAGGGGCTTTTTTTTTACCGGATGCATCATCCACCGCTACCAACGAGTTGACATAGCACATTTTGACCAGAGCCAGTTCCACGGTCAGTCGCTTGTTTTTGCTCTGCTTGTATTGCACATCGCATTGGTTGCCGATGTGCAGGCAGTTGATAATAAAATCGGCAGAGGCCAGCGTAGCCTGTTCGTGATATTTCTGTTTCAACTGCTGGCTCACTTCCATCAGCCGCAGGGTAGCATTGTCTTTGCAAAAGAGCAGGTTGCGAAAATGCTCGCATAGCCCCAGCATAAAATCATCGCCCTCAAAACCTTTCTTGAGTATTTCGTCCAGCAACTGAAACACCAGCGATACATTCTCGGTCAGCAGTGTATCGGTTACTTTAAAGAAGTAATCATAGTCGAGCACGTTCAGGTTCTCCAGCACCGAGGCATAGGACAGTTTGCCGTTTCCGAAACCCGACAGGCGGTCAAACATCGACAGCGCATCGCGCATTCCGCCATCGGCTTTCTGGGCAATGATGTGCAGGGCTTCTTCTTCTGCTTCAATTTTTTCGATGGTGCAGATATGCTGCAAATGCTGCACGATAGTTTCGATACCAATACGTCTGAAATCAAAAATCTGACAACGCGATAAAATGGTCGGCAAGATTTTGTGCTTCTCGGTGGTAGCCAATATAAATTTGCAGTAAGATGGCGGCTCTTCCAGCGTTTTCAAAAAAGCATTGAACGCGCTGGAGCTAAGCATGTGCACCTCGTCTATGATATAGATTTTGTATTTGCCGGTTTGGGGCGGAAAACGAACCTGGTCCACCAGTGCGCGGATGTCTTCTACGCTATTGTTGGATGCGGCATCCAACTCGTGAATATTAAAAGAAGCGTTCTGCTGAAAAGCCGTGCAGGAATCGC
Source organism: uncultured Chitinophaga sp. (assembly GCA_964419635.1). Classification (GTDB taxonomy): domain Bacteria; phylum Bacteroidota; class Bacteroidia; order Chitinophagales; family LD1; genus Bog-950. The sequence continues at coordinate 3,496 of CAYQRR010000289.1, forward strand.
AGGTGCCGCAGGCTTCAAAATCGGTTCCTATGTTTTCGCAATTCACCGTTTTGGCGAGGATACGGGCTGCGGTGGTTTTACCTACTCCCCGCGGACCGCAAAACAAAAAAGAATGCGCCAGCTGGCTGGTGCGGATGGCATTTTTGAGCGTGGTGGCCACTTGCTCCTGGCCCACCATTTCGCTAAACCGCATGGGCCTGTATTTCCGTGCACTAACAATATATTCTGCCATGCGGCTAAAATAGAAATTTGGGTGAACGCCCAACCCGGTGCAGCCCCCCGTGCATAAAAAAATCCGTTGGTGCCGCGCACCAACGGATTTAAAAAGGGCTACGCTTCGTTTACCGTTTAATGAGTTTAAGCACCTGCTTAGCACTGCCGGTTTTCAGCTCGGCAAAGTAAATACCGGCCGGCACCTGCTGTCCATCATTACTCTCCCCATT
>CAYQRR010000290.1:0-3936 GCA_964419635.1 uncultured Chitinophaga sp.
GTAATTGGCATGGCGCACCGAGGAAGATTAAACGTGTTAGCTAATATTTTGGGCAAAACCTATGAGGAGATATTTAATGAGTTTGAAGGAAACGCGAAGTACGACACTACCTATGGCGATGGAGATGTGAAATATCATTTGGGTTATTCTTCGCAATATCCGGTAGCGGAGGGTAAATCAGTCTATTTAAAACTGATGCCCAACCCGTCTCATTTGGAGGCCGTAAATCCAATTGTAAGCGGATTTGCACGCGCCAAAGCCGATGCTATTTACAAATCCAATTTTGACAAAATACTTCCGATACTGATTCATGGCGATGCAGCAGTGGCAGGTCAGGGCATTGTGTATGAAGTGTTGCAAATGGCAAAATTGGATGGCTATTACTCCGGGGGGACCATTCACTTTGTCATCAATAACCAAATTGGATTCACTACCGATTTTGATGAGGCCCGCTCATCTGATTATTCTACCTCCATTGCTGCAACAATTGAAGCACCGGTAATACATGTAAACGGTGACGACATTGAAGCTACCGTGTTTGCCTGCGAACTGGCGGCTGCCTACCGACAGCAGTTCAATAAAGATGTATTCATAGACATGGTTTGCTATCGCAGATGGGGCCACAACGAAAGCGATGATCCCAAATTTACGCAACCTGTGCTGTATAAGTTGATAGAGAAACACTCCAACCCCCGCGATGTTTATTCTCAGCAGTTGGAGGCGGAAGGAAGTGTGCAGGCCGAAATGGTGAAGCGGTTGGAAAAGGAATTTTGGAATGATTTGCAGGCGCGTTTAGATAATGTGAAGCAGAACCCCCTCCCATATAAACCGCAACCTACCGAATTGGCCTGGGCTAAATTACGCTCTGCAAAACCAGAAGATTTCGAGAACTCTCCGAGCACTTTTATATCACAAGAAACTGCAGATAAGTTAATTACGGGGCTCAACAAAGTTCCGGATGGGTTTGTGCCTTTGAAGAAAGTGCAGAAATATCTGGAAGAAAGAAAGAAGCTTTCGATTGACGATAAAAAATTGGATTGGGCTGCTGCGGAGCTCATGGCTTATGGCTCCATTCTGCTCGATGGCAAGGATGTACGTTTAAGCGGTGAGGATGTAAAGCGCGGTACATTCACCCACCGCCATGCGGTAATAACCGATGAACATACCGATAAAGAATATTGCAGACTCAGCAATCTGGCAGCCGAGCAAGGACGTTTTTTTGTCTATAACTCTCACCTGAGCGAATACGGTGTTTTAGGGTATGAATATGGCTACTCTCAGCCTAGTCCCGAGCCCTTGGTTATCTGGGAGGCGCAGTTTGGCGATTTTATCAATGGCGCGCAGATTATCATCGATCAATTTGTTTCTGCTGCAGAAAGCAAATGGCAGCGACAAACGGGTTTGGTCATGTTGCTGCCTCACGGTTATGAGGGGCAAGGACCGGAGCACTCTTCTGCCAGACTGGAACGTTTCCTGCAACAATGCGCAGAGTTGAACATGGTGGTGCTAAACGTTAGCGACCCGGCCAACTTCTTTCATGCGGTCCGCAGGCAGTTAACTTGGCCTTTTCGGAAACCTATGATTGTAATGAGCCCCAAAAGTTTGCTGCGACATCCGCGCTGCATATCACCGCTTCAAAATATTTTGTCGGGTAAATTTGAAGAAATGCTGGTGGATGAGATTGCTGGCGAGGCACGCAAAATTATTTTCTGCTCCGGTAAAATTTACTACGACCTTATAGAGCGCAGAGAACGCGATGGCATCAAAGATGTAGTGATTGCTCGCGTAGAGCAGCTGTATCCGTTACCTCAAAATAAAATGCAGGCATTAGTTCAAAAGCATAACAAAGCAGAGGTAGTGTGGGTACAGGAAGAAGCGGAAAATATGGGTGCTTGGCATTTTATTTACACTCGTTTAAGCGGTGGTTTAAAGATAAAAGGAGTTTCGCGAAAGAGTTCAGCATCGCCTGCCACAGGATTTAAGAAAGTGCATGCTCAGGAACAGGAATCAATTCTTGTAAGAGCATTCGAATAATCTTATTGTATTAAAAATTAGTTTGTAAAAAACTTAACTAAAGAAAAATGACAGAAGTAAAAGTTCCGGCACTTGCAGAATCTATCGCTGAGGTTACCCTCTCCAAATGGCTCGTAAAAGATGGTGAATATGTAGAATTGGACCAGCCCTTGTGTGAGTTTGAAACTGATAAGGCCTCACAAGAATTACCTTCACCAGCTGCAGGAGTGGTAAAGTTGATTGCTGCCGATGGTGATGATTTAAAAATAGGTGCGCTCATCTGCAACATAGATGAATCTGCTGCCAAGCCGGCAACCACAGTTGCTACCAGCAAATCTGAAGTAAAGAAAGAAGTAACTCCGGTAGAAACTTTTACACCTAAAACCGAAGTAAAACAGGAGGTAAGTTATGCCACCGGAAATCCATCCCCGGCTGCTAAAAAGATTTTGGATGAAGGAGGCGTTAAAACCACTGATGTAAAGGGAACAGGTGTAAAAGGAAGAATTACAAAAGAAGATGCCATACAGGCAGTTCGCCAGAAATCCAATATGCCAGCTCGCGAAGCGTTTAGCAGAGAGGAAAGGAGGGAAAAAATGAGTCGATTGCGTAAAACAATTGCAGAGCGGTTGGTTTACTCCAAAAATTCTACCGCTATGCTCACCACCTTTAATGAGGTGGACATGACCGCGATTAACAAGATTCGAGAGAAGTATGGCGATGGATTTAAGAAGAAAAATGAAGTGGGTTTGGGTATGATGAGTTTCTTTACTAAGGCAGTTTGTCTGGCTTTGGAGAAGTTTCCGGCAGTGAACGCAAGTATTGAAGAAAATGAAGTGGTATACCATGACTATGCCGATATTTCAATTGCAGTTTCCACACCCAAAGGCTTAGTGGTCCCGGTTATCAGAAATGCCGAGTCGCTTTCTTTGGCAGGAATTGAAAGGAAAGTGAAGGAACTGGCTATCAAAGGCCGCGATGGTTTATTAACTATGGATGAAATGACTGGAGGCACTTTTACCATTTCCAATGGCGGTGTATTTGGATCACTGATGAGTACCCCAATTATTAACCCACCACAGGTGGCCATTTTGGGAATGCATAAAGTGCAGGAGCGTCCTGTTGTGATAGATGGGCAAATGGTGATTCGCCCCATGATGTATGTCGCATTATCATACGATCACCGCATTATTGATGGTAAAGAATCTGTCAGCTTCCTGGTAGCCGTAAAAGATTTTCTGGAGAACCCACATAAGATGCTATTGGGGGCCGATCCGGTAGATTTATTGTTAGAAATGTAAATGCGTAAAAAGATAAAATTCACTCTATGTCAAAATATCAGGTAGCCGTTATTGGCTCAGGACCCGGGGGATACATTGCGGCTATTCGTTGTGCTCAGTTGGGCATGAAAGTAGCTATCATTGAAAAGTATGATGTGTTGGGGGGCACCTGCACCAATGTGGGTTGTATCCCTTCTAAGGCCCTGTTGGATTCTTCCGAGCATTTTCATAACGCTCAAAAGAGTTTTGCAGAGCATGGAATTACTCATAACGATTTGAGTTTTGATTTCAGTCGAATGGTTCAGCGCAAGAATGGTGTCGTGAAAGCTAACAACGATGGTATAGCATTTCTGATGAAGAAAAATAAGATTGATGCCTATAAAGGAATCGGTTCTTTCATTTCCAAAAATAAAATTGCCATTATCGGTAGCAAAGGGGAGAAACAGGAAATTGAAGCAGATAAAATTGTGATTGCCACTGGCTCAAAGCCAACTCAGCTCCCTTTCATAAAAACGGATAAGCGCAGAATTATTACTTCAACCGAGGCTCTTTCTTTGAACGAAGTACCGAAGCATCTGGTGATTATAGGCGGAGGAATCATTGGCGTGGAGCTGGGGTCTGTTTATTTGCGACTGGGCGCAAAAGT
>CAYQRR010000291.1:0-3935 GCA_964419635.1 uncultured Chitinophaga sp.
TTGTTGTTGGGATTTACCACTCTGTACTCTACACTTAACCGGTCGGCATTGCCATGTAAAATGGAGCCTAACGCGCTTTTTACTGTATTTACATCATCGGCATGGATAAGGTCAGTAATACTAATTTTCATCAACTCCTGATTACTGTATCCGGTGATGGTAGATGCCGCAGGATTCAAATACGCAAATCGCATTTTGGTGTCAATGATTACCTGTCCATCTCTGGCACTTTCACTGATTGTTTTAAATTCAATATCGCTTTTGGGGTGTACGTGCGTGCGCTTAAGTAGTATGTATCCGACGGCGTAACTGCCCACGATAATGAAGAGCGCCATTAAAAACTGTAAGGGGCGCAGGAGCAGCGGGTCGTAATCTTTTACGAAATACACGGCAATAGAAAAGATGATGACCTCAAACGCACAAAATAGAATCAGCGCTCGATTTGATTCTATGATTTGCGATACAATAATGAATACAATATAGGAGGTGAGGAGGTAGAATTCTTCCGCCTCTCGGTGTTTGATGGTGCCCATGGAATAAGAGAACGCTGTATGGATATTTATCCAAATCAAGAAGGCATAAAAAAAATAGGAGGTATATTTTTTAAAGTTGCTGACCGACACAACCTGCACTAAAATTCCAAGAATGATGGCAGTAACCCATAGTGCCGGGGGGTCTTCTGTGATTTTTTCACTCACCAGTTCAATCACATTTCCTATCAGATAAGTGATTGTAATGATTCCAGCAATCAGACGTTCCTTCCAAAACTGTTCAGATCGTATTTGCCTGATAATGGATAAAATCATAGTAGTTGTGTGGGGCTTCCTGTGGGCCGTTGAAGCTTCTGTTTGTACTATTTAGGGTATTTGAACGACCTTTTATGGATAACTCCTTCTTTTCGAACTCTATATTAGTATTATTTCGTAAAAGTTATGAAAAAGGAGTTTACTACGCTTATTAATAAAGTCATCAACCGAAGTGTGGAGTTGGGTATTGTTCATTTGAGCACTCAGGATGAAACGTTGGATGGTCGCATAGTGACTATGAACGGGCGCGAGTATCTCAATTTCGGTTCTTGTAATTATCTCGGGTTAGAAAAAGACGAAAGGTTAATAGAAGCGGCAGTGGATGCAGTGCGCAGATATGGTACGCAACTTTCATGTGCGCGCTCTTGTATCTCGCTCGGTCAATATGAAGAATTGGAGTATTTGTTGTCCGAAATTTTTGAAAAGCCGGCACTGCTGGCTCCCACTACCAGTTTGGGGCACATTTCCACACTACCTATTTTGGTCGATGAAAGAGATGCTATTATATTAGACCATCAAGTACACAATAGCGTTAAAAATGCATCGCAATTGGCAAAAGCGAATGGCACTTATATTGAAACGCTCCGTCACAGTCACATGGATCATCTGGAAACCCGAATCCAGATTTTGAGGAACGAATATGAGAAAGTATGGTACATGGCAGATGGTATTTATTCCATTTTTGGCGATGCTGCACCAATGAAGCAGCTTGATTACTTTTTGAATAAATATGAGCAGTTTCATTTATACATTGATGATGCCCATGGAATGGGCTGGACCGGAAAGCATGGACGCGGTTATGTGCTGCGCGAAATGAAACACCACCCGCGTATGTTATTGGCTACATCCTTGGCCAAAAGTTTCGCGAATTGCGGAGGTGTATTGGTGTTTAATGATAAAGAGCAATTGCAACTTGTGAAAAATTGTGGCAGTTCTTTCCTGTTTAGCGGTCCGCTGCAGCCGGCTGTGTTGGGCGCTAGTATTGCCAGCGCAAAAATCCATCTTAGCGATGAAATACAGGTTTTGCAAGATGAACTGGAACAGCGAATGGGTTACTTTGTCGGGCTTGCAAAATCAATGTCAATTCCAATTGTGAACACAGAATTGACTCCTATCTTTTTTGTAGCCACCGGAAAGGGAGAAGTAGGCTATAAAATGTGTAAGTATGTAATGGATCATGGTTACTACTGTCATTTGGCCGCTTTTCCGGCCGTACCTGCCAAGAATAGCGGATTGCGGATTACCATTACCCGCCACCAGTCTTATGAAGATATTAAAGGCTTAATGGAGGTGATTGCAGAAGGGCTTCCTATTATTCTGAAAGAAGAAAATTATAGCCTGGAAGAAATATATGATGCGTTTTACATGATACATCCTAACGCTAAAAGCGCACAAACGGAAGATAAAAGTAAACTGCATTTACGGATTATAGATTAACCAATCGGTAGGCAAAGAAACCGGTCAAAAGACCGATTACTATTCCCAGTAAAGCACCTCCAAGTACATCAGCCGGAAAGTGCAACCCAACATACACTTGCGAAAACGCAATAAAAGATGCCCATATAAAGAGAATCGGGAGCCATTTCTTTTTCTCCACGGTCACAAAACTCAAAAAAACAGCTAGCGCAAAATGGTTTGTAGCATGCGAGGAAACAAAACTGTAACCACTTCCGCATGTATCTACCAATAATCTTACCTGCTGTTTAATTTCCGGGTTATTACATGGCCGCAGGCGATGAAAATAAGGCTTTATAAGACTGGCGCTTATTTGGTCGCTCAATAGAATTGTTACCAGCGCCAATGCTCCAATCCAGATGGCTTGTTTACCATAACGCTTGTATAGAAAAAATGCAACAAGCACATAAATGGGGAACCAGATTAGCTTTTCGCGCGCCACCGGGCAAAAAATATCCAGCACGATATTCGCCAGTTGCTGGTTTATCAGTTGGAACAAGGAGTAATCCAGTTCTTGAAGTGTCATTGTTTTTGCGCTACTATGATTAATCGGGGCGATGTGCCACTTTCAAAAGGCTGCAACTGATAATCGCCAAACAGATGTAAAATAGTAAATCCGCTTTCATGTAGCATACTCTTTAATTTGTATGCATTAATAATCTTCAGTTCTTCCTGAAAACTGTAGCTTTCTCCATTTGCCAGAAAATCAATTTTCTTTTTTATAAATCCCTCCTCCAGTTTTTTCTCAATGTGAAATTGAATTTCCCCTCTCGGAATAATTTCTCGTGGCTTAATATTTTTAATGGCCCATTCCGTGTTCAAGTAGTCGAAAACCAATAAGCCATCCTTTTTCAGGTTATCGGCAAATGCCTGAATGCAAGCAAGGTCCTCTTTATCTTCCTTGAAATAACCAAAGCTGCTGAATAGATTAAATACTACATCATAAGAGTTTGCAAGATAAGTTTTGCGCATATCCCACACTGCAAACCGTAAGTTTGCAGTGTGGGATATGCTCGCTTCGCATATACTATTGGGCGAAAGGTCTATTCCGGTTACATCCAGCCCGAGTTTGGCCATTGTTTTGGCGTGACGCCCTTTGCCACAGGCAATGTCAAGCACCTTTTTCCCAGCTACAATGTTTAAAAACGAAACGATTTTTTCGATAAATAATTCCGCTTCCGCTTCGCTTCGGTTGGCATAAAGGATGTGATAGAAAGGAGAATTAAACCAATCTTCGAACCACGATTTGTCAGACATAGAATATTAACTGTTGGGCAAATAACCTAAATTTTTAGTTTCGCGTCCTCAAAAAATAAGCCTTTGTCACTCATCAAATCTATTTCCGGAATTCGCGGCACCATTGGTGGTTTTCCGGGCGCCAATCTTACCCCAACTGATATTATGAAGTTTACGCTTGCCTTTGGCACCTGGATTAAGGAGCAGGAGGGCAACAGGAAAGTGGTAATTGGGCGCGATGCCCGTGTAAGTGGTACAATGGTCAACAATATTGTAGTGGGCTCACTTCAATCTATCGGTATTGATGTAGTGGACTTGGGCCTGAGCACAACTCCCACGGTTGAAATTGCAGTACATGAAGAGAAAGCCGGTGGTGGAATCATCATTACAGCTTCGCACAACCCCAAGCAGTGGAACGCATTGAAACTGCTGAACAGC
>CAYQRR010000292.1:0-3913 GCA_964419635.1 uncultured Chitinophaga sp.
ACAACACGGTGCGCGAAGCTATGCACTCTGCATTTTTGTATCATGCTATTAAGCATGGTATGGATATGGGCATTGTAAACCCCAGCATGCTGGAAGTTTATGATGATATTCCTAAAGATTTGCTGGAGCACGTAGAAGATGTTTTGCTGGACCGCAGAGACGATGCCACCGAACGCTTGTTAGCTTTTGCAGAAACCGTAAAACAAAAAGGCAAAACGGAGATTGTGAACGAAGAGTGGCGAAATGGCACTGTGGAAGAAAGGCTGGCACATGCGCTGGTAAAAGGGCTGGTAGAATTTATTGATGCCGACACCGAAGAAGCGCGTCAGAAATATGCCAAACCGCTCGAGATTATTGAAGGGCCTTTGATGGCGGGCATGAACATCGTAGGTGATTTATTTGGCAGTGGCAAAATGTTTTTACCCCAGGTAGTCAAGAGTGCCCGCGTGATGAAAAAAGCGGTAGCCTACTTGCTGCCCTACCTTGAAGAGGAAAAAAGGCTTACGGGAAACACCGCAAAAAACAATGGCAAAATTCTTTTAGCCACTGTAAAAGGGGATGTACATGATATTGGGAAAAATATTGTGAGTGTGGTGCTGGCTTGCAACAACTACGAGATAATTGACATGGGCGTCATGGTGCCAGCCGATAAAATACTGGAACGTGCCCGCGAAGAGAATGCGCAAATAATCGGTTTGAGCGGTTTGATAACTCCCTCTCTGGACGAAATGGTGCATGTAGCCAAAGAAATGGAACGATTGGGGATGAAACAGCCATTGCTTATTGGAGGCGCTACTACTTCCAAACTGCATACGGCTGTAAAAGTAGCTCCCGCTTTTTCCGGAAGTGTAGTGCATGTGTTAGATGCTTCCAAAGCAGTAACTGTGGCCAGCAGCTTGCTCAGCCAAGAAGAAAGCGAAAGTTTTTCGGCTGGAGTAAAACAGGAATATGCCGACATGAGAGCCCTGCATGCCAACCGAAAAAGCGATGTGGAGTATGTAACGCTAGCCGAGGCACGAAAAAATAAATATGCCATAGACTGGAGTAAAGAAACCACACCACGACCCAACTTTATTGGCGTTCGGGTATTCGAAGACTACTCCATTGAAGAACTGGCCCAGTACATTGACTGGTCACCATTTTTTTCTACCTGGGAAATGAGCGGTGTATATCCCAGAATTTTTGAAAGCGAAAAATACGGCCCGGAAGCCCGCAAACTTTACAACGATGCGCAAGCGTTATTAAAAAAAATCATTGCTGAAAAATGGATAACTGCAAAAGGGGTGATTGGCATTTTTCCGGCAAAATCGGAGAACGAGACAATTGCTGTATTCAATGAAGAAGGTCAACCATTAACCGCCTTTCATTTATTGCGTCAACAAACAAAAAAAGACCGCCAACCCAATCTCTGCCTGGCCGATTTTATTGCCCCTGCAAATGATTTTATGGGAGCATTTGCGGTCACTGCCGGCATAGGAATTGAAAAATGGATAGCGCAATTTGAAAAAGACCATGACGACTATAACAGTATTTTGCTCAAAGCAATAGCCGACCGCCTGGCAGAGGCATTTGCCGAAAGAATGCATGAGCGAGTGCGTAAAGAAATCTGGGGCTACGCGGCTCAAGAGAACTTATCCAGCGAAGACTTGATTCACGAAAAATACCAGGGCATACGTCCGGCTCCGGGCTATCCGGCCTGCCCGGACCATACCGATAAACCAGTCATTTGGGAACTGTTGGAGGTAGAAAAAAATACCGGCATTCAACTTACGGAGAGCTACGCTATGTATCCCACGGCATCGGTGAGTGGCTTCTATTTTGCTTCGCCTCACGCCAAATATTTTGGCGTGGGTAAAATACAGAAAGACCAGGTGCAGGCCGTAGCCGATGCCAAAGGATTGTCGCTGGCCGATATGGAAAAATGGTTAAGACCTAACCTGGCCTACTGAGTATTTATTTGTTTTGCCGCATGAATATTTTTCATCAGCAGTTGTATCATAATACGCTGCAACAATGGTTAACAGCCGGAGCCATTTTGCTGGCGGCTGTGTTGCTGGCGCGCGGCATCTACTGGCTCATCAGTCTTATTTTGAAGCGGTTTACCAAGCATACCGAAAGTGAATTAGACGATATCATCATTGCGCGTATAGATGCACCGGTGGCGCTGGGCATTGTATTAATCGGCTTCCGCTTGGCGATAGAGCAACTCACCCTGAGCAGGCCCATCGAAAATTATCTGCAGCGCGCTTTTATTCTCATGAGTGCACTGGCCATTACCTGGCTGCTGACCCGAATTGTGCGGGCGAGCATCGAATATTATTTTAAGCAGTATTGGGACCGCGAAAATGCTACAGTCGATGAGCAAATGATGCAACTGGGCAAACGGGCATCGGTGATTGTATTGTGGTCGCTGGGGGCTATTGTGGGTTTAAATAATGCCGGGTTTGATGTGGGCGCGCTGATTGCCGGGTTGGGAATTGGTGGCTTGGCGCTGGCGCTGGCGGCACAGGATACAGTAAAGAACATTATTGGCGGAATGGTCATCTTTATTGATAAGCCATTTCGCTTTGGCGATTTTGTGAAGATAAAAGAGGTGGAGGGAATGGTGGTTTATGTAGGCATCCGAAGCACCCGCATACGAAACGGAGCAGGCCGCTTGGTTACTATCCCCAACTCACAATTTACCGACAGCCAGATAGAAAACATTTCCAGCGAACCTTCGCGCAGAGTGGTTTCCTATCTGCAACTGGAACAGGATTCCAGCGCAGAGAAGATAGAAGCTGCGGTCAAAATTTTGCGCGACATTGTTACCGAGTCGCCCAACGTGAACGAAAAAGACAGTCTTATCTTTTTTGAAAAATTCAACGCCTCATCGCTCGACATTAATTTTACTTATTACATCAAGACCGGTCGCGATTTTCAGGCGGTGCAAACAGAAGTGAATCTGGAAGTGGTAAGAAGATTCCGGCAGGCCGAAATCATGTTAGCCTACCCCACCCAAACGGTCATCAAAAAATAGCCTCGGTTACGATCAGGGCAAACGGCCTATATTCGCACCAACACCAGCAATATGGAACATCACTTTCATGAATCTGAATCAGACCAGCCGCATCCGCAGCGCACTCGCGAAATTCTGAAAAAACACCCCGAGATAAAAAAGCTAATGGGTAAAAACCCTTATACTTTTGGCATCCTGCTCTTAGTGCTCACCTTGCAGGTTTCTCTTGCTTACTTTATAGGCCACCGGGGCCTGCAACCAGCCTGGCAAAATCTGTTGGCTGCGTTTATAGCTGCGTATGCTATTGGCGCATTTGCCAACCATTGTATGTATGTGATTATTCACGAAGCCAGCCACAACCTGGTGTTTACCAGCAAAACCTGGAACCGTTGGGTAGGCATGCTAGCCGACCTGCCCAACCTGGTACCGGGCTCCATGGGTTTCTTTGTTTATCATCTGAAACATCATGCCCATCAGGGCGATTACGATTATGATGCCGATATGGCCAATGTATGGGAGGCAAAATTTATCGGCAATCATTTTGTTGGCAAGGCTTTCTGGCTGGCGTTTTTCCCCATTTTTCAATTGACGCGTCCACCGCGGCTTAAGTCCATTAACATGTGGAGCAAATGGCCCTGGATAAACCTGGTACTGGCTTTAAGTTTTGATATTGCTGTTTTTTATTTCTGCGGCTTGTATGGTTTGCTGTATCTCGTGTTTTCTTTTTTTCTATCCATTGGCTTGCATCCGGTGGGCGCTCGCTGGATTCAGGAGCACTACACCCCCGAGGGCGGTCAGGAAACATTCAGCTATTATGGGCCTATTAATATCGGAGCGCTCAATGTGGGCTTCCTCAACGATCACCACGACTTTCCATCTATCCCCTGGAACAATTTGCCAAAAGTAAAAGCCTTG
>CAYQRR010000293.1:0-3908 GCA_964419635.1 uncultured Chitinophaga sp.
CCGGTTACTTCAAATGAATTAGACATAGTGATAGGATTGAATGCTTATCGATTAAATATTTCTCTAAAATCCACATTTGACAGTAGCAGATGAAACAATCCGGCTTTAAGGTATACACAGTCTGTTGTGGAGTGCTGCTAACGAAGCAATAGATAGCCCGTTTTAAACCGCCCCGCTGCAGTATGAATACTATACATGTATAGCCCTGCTGCCAGATGGCTAAGGTCTATATTGGCCGGCTTCTCTATAATGGGTCGCTGGTGTATGACTTTACCGGCAAGATGAATTGCCTCTGGCTACATAAAATGCCTGGCACAGCGAGTTACATCAAGAATATTTTCCGATAATTACAGTAAAACAATCCTACCATGAACGACTACGGAAATATGCTGCTGATAGCCATGCCCATTTTTCTATTGCTGATTTTAGTAGAAATGTTTTGGGGGCGCATCAAGCATGGTGAGCAGCAACCGGTTATTGATACAATATCCAGCTTATCGTCCGGCATGACAAATATTTTAAAGTCTACCCTCGGCATCAGCCTTGTCATTATTTCTTATCCATGGATGGTGGAGCATTTGCAAGTCATTCAGCTGGAGAGAGGAAGTTTATGGCCTTACGTTATCACCTTTGTGTTTATGGATTTTACCGGCTATTGGATGCACCGCCTACAGCATCGCGTCAATTTTTTTTGGAACCATCACATCATCCACCACAGCAGCGAAGAGTTTAATTTACCCTGTGCCTTGCGGCAACAAATTGCCGTACTGACGAATATATATACCCTGGTGATGTTACCGTTGGCCCTTTTGGGTATTCCGGGTGAAGTGCTGGCATTGGTGGGGCCTATTCATCTCTTCAGTCAGTTTTGGTACCATACGCGCTACATTGGCAAGCTCGGGATTCTGGAATACGTTCTGGTTACTCCCTCACACCATCGGGTACACCACGCTATGAACGACTTATATATGGATAAAAATTACAGTCAGATTTTTATTGTGTGGGATCGATTATTTGGCACTTTTCAGGAAGAATTGGAAACAGAACCATGTGTCTATGGCATGCGCAGACCAGCGGCTACCTGGAACCCCTACATTATTAACTTTAAGCACCTGTGGCAGATAATCGCAGATGCCTGGCACACTCAAAGTTTCAAAGACAAATTTCGCGTCTGGTTTATGCCCACCGGTTGGCGACCTGCTGATGTGGAACAGAAATATCCGGTATATACCATTGGGCGCATGAGCGAGCTGAAAAAGTATAACCCCTTTTATAGTAAGTGGTTTACGGCTTTCAGTTTGATGCACATGAGTGTGATCTTCGCCTTGTTGTGCTTTCTGTTTTTCCGCTTCGGTGAAATTGAAAAAAGCGAAGCGCTATTGAATGGCATCTTTCTTCTACTCGCCATTTTTGGATTCACCGCTCTACTCGATAAAAAACAGTATGGCCTCATCAGCATGTTGGCCGTAGCGGTGGTGGTGGTGGTTTACTGCATTTCGCAGCGCGACTGGTTTGGTATCAATGGATTTATGCCTGCAGGTTCTGTGCTGATTGCACTGTATTTTTCAGCTACAGCATTAGCGGCACTTTGGTTTTACAATCATGAACTTCGCCAAAGCGAAGCACAAATGAGTTAGGCTTTGTCGCCCTCGTTCTGTATCATGTAATTTTGCCAGTCGGTTAAATAACCTGCTTTGTAAGGATACCTTTCCAGGTATAGTTTCTTTACTTTCTGAAACAGCAGTTCACGCAAATCGGAGGTATTTCGGTTTTGAACAGCCGATACAAAAATGCAGTTATCGTGGGTTTTACCCATCCAACTTTCTTTTAGTTCGCTGAGCAAACTGGCTTTAACATCGCTGGGCAGATACTCATCAAACTTCTTTTGCTCATACAAATCCATTTTATTGAAAATGACAATAACCGGTTTGTCTTCGCACTTCAATTCTTTTAAAATATCGTTGACTACATTCATCTGGTCTTCAAAAGCCGGATGCGAAATATCTACCACATGCAGTAAAATATCAGCCTCCAGCGCTTCATCCAGTGTAGATTTGAAACTCTCTACCAGGTGATGTGGCAGCTTACGAATGAACCCTACTGTATCGCTCAGTAAAAACGGAACGGCATTAAAAGTAACCTTACGCACCGTTGTGTCCAGGGTAGCAAACAATTTATTCTCAGCAAACACTTGCTCCTTGGCCAGCAAATTCATGAGCGTACTTTTGCCTACGTTGGTATAACCGACCAGCGCTACACGAATCATTTCACCCCGGTTTTTTCTGCGAACAAAATTCTGCTTGTCTATTTCTTTTAACTTCTCTTTGAGCGCAGAAATTTTCTTTTCGGCCATTCGCCTATCTGTTTCAATCTCTTTTTCCCCCGCACCACCACGTGTCCCCGTTCCACCGCGCTGTCGCTCCAGGTGCGTCCACATTCCTTTTAAGCGGGGTAACATATATTGCAATTGTGCCAGTTCCACCTGCGTGCGCGCCTGCACTGTTTGCGCTCTGTTGGAGAATATCTCAAGAATAAGCATGCTCCGGTCCATTACTTTCTTCTTCACAATCTGCTCGATATTGCGTTGTTGCGAGGGCGAAATTTCATCGTCTATAATGACCAAATCGGCTCCTTTGTCTTCTACATAGCGGCTTATCTCCTCCAGCTTTCCTTTCCCCAGGTAGCTCTTATTGTCGGGGTGTGGCAGATTCTGGGTAAATCTTTTCAGCGTATGAATGCCGGCAGTCATTGCTAAAAATTCAAGTTCGTCAAGGTATTCTGTAGTTTGTTCCTCTGTTTGCGCTTTGGTGCTCACGGCCACTAGCACAGCCGTTTCCTGATGCACATAGGTATTGTCAAACAATTCTTTTTTCTCTTTCATATCTGTCGCGAAGAAAGAAAAAATGAAGAAGCCATTCTTACAAGGCTTGGTTATTCGGCAAGAGAGAATCGGAAAGTAAGTCCACCGCGAGTGTTCGTTGTTTTAAATGCGTTGGAGATTTTGGGAATAGTGGTGGTCTGGTCGAAGAATAAACGCACATTCAATCGCTTATTAACGATGTAATCTATACTCGGCTGAATGGTAATCGTGCGCGAGCCGGCTGTAATCTGCGGCTGTGTTTCATCTATCCGGTGATTGACGGTAATATTATCGCGATAGCTGAAATCAAAGCGGAAGTTGAGGTCATTTTCCAGTTTAATCTGTTTGCCTTTGATTTTAATGAAAGGAATCTTCAGGCCTTTGATCTTATAGCCTGCCCCCACGGTAATTTGTGTACTCTTGAGTTCAATCATTTGATAATCGGCAAAGTTCATGGTCATGGTGCGGCTCATCTTATAATCAAACTTGGCGGTCAGATTATTCTTCATGGTCATGTCGATGCCGATGAGCGGAGATAACTGCTCATTCAGCACAATACTTGGCATATTATACTGCGGAAAAAAGTTACCGTTCAGGGAGTCAATGCCATTCGATCCGGTGTTGTTTACGCTATTCGTGTAATCCAAGTTAGTTTGAAAACTATTAACCGTAAGCGTGGAATTATATCCGTGTGTGATAGTAAAATTGGAGAAGTGTTTTTGCATCCATTTAAACTTGGTAAATCCATTATAGCTGATGCGCCAGTTAGGTAGCGGAATAGCACCAAAAGGATTTAAACCCACCTTACCTGCGTCCGCTTTATTATAAGCCGCCAGGAATGCGGGTATCAAAACATCTTGCGATTTGGGCCCGTAACCCTCTGCATATTTCGGATTTTCGGTGCTATCGCTCGGATTAAAATAGTTGCCCGTTCCCAGTCGTCTGGAGATGACAGAACGGTTGTTTTCAAAGTCGCGGTAAGTTTGTGTCAATCCTTTGGCATCAAATTTATCGAAAAGCGTGCGCACCGGTATATAGGAAATACTAT
>CAYQRR010000294.1:0-3903 GCA_964419635.1 uncultured Chitinophaga sp.
GGGGAACAAAGGGGCGTTTAATTGGATTCAAATGAAATGTTTTTTGTTATCGATTTAGCCGCGAAAATAACAAACGGTTCGTCTGTGTCAAAAAAGAAAAAGCAGAACTCACTATTTGTTGATGATGTAGGTGTCCCAAGGAACTGCAGAGCCGATGGTATAGTATTCAATAATCGCTTGAGTAGCGGTGGCTTTTACTTTTAGTGCGCCCCAGTGCTGGTTATCACACTTCAGTGAAAACCGATTTGTATCTAATGAATTAGCATCGCAACTGTAAAGGTGGTCATTACCACCATTGCCGCTCACAATATAGACCGGAGCATTGGGTGTGGCTTGGTCGTTTACCCGAAGATAAAAGTGTTCATGTCCATTCAGCACGGCATTCACTCCCCAGTCCTGAAAAGGCCATCGCATGGCCGTAGCACTTCCGTGGTTTCCGGTGCTGTATGGCGGATGGTGGAAGTACACGAATTTGAAAGGTACTTTACTATCCTGCACAGCCTTTTTGAGCCATTTTGCCTCATCGCTTTCCGCACCCATCAGGGCGCTTTTGCCGGTATTGAGGCTAAAAAAGTGAATTGGGCCCCAAGTGAAATCATAATTGCGCTCATCGCCTGGTAGTGTAAAGTAATCCAGATAGGGCTGCAGGGCGGGTATGGAATAATTGTCATGATTACCCGGGCAAGGGAAAAAGCGATTCACTTTATCTTGTGCAGCTTTACCATTGCATCGCAAGGACTCCGGTGCATCCGGATTGTAAATAAAATCGCAGTAGTGTTTCCCAATGTTGTTATAGATAGTGGAAGCACTGCCAAGCGGATAATTATTATCTCCTGTGGTAATAATAAACTCAGGGTTCCATGATTTAATCATACGCGCCACAGAATCCTCTTGCGGGCTGTTATCCCCAAAGTCGCCTACCACGGCAAACATCACCGTGTCTTGTATCACGTTGACTGCATATTTATTTATTGCAGAGTCCACGGGTAGTTTAGCACAAGAGGCCGTGGCAATTAGCAGCAGAATGGGGATATACTTTTTCATAGCTATTGATTACTGATAATCAGAAATTTCGGTTAAAACCTGTTCTAAAAACGCATCGACTGTTTTTACGCCTTGATCGCCATGTCCCTGCTTTCGCACTGCCACCGAATCCACTTGCATTTCTTTTTCGCCAACTACCAGCATGTAAGGCACTTTTCGTACTTCCGTGTCACGAATTTTCCGTCCTATTTTTTCTGAACGGTCATCGAGCGTTACCTCTATACCTTCTTTCTTTAAGCGGGATTGAACTGATTTGGCAAACTCAATATACTTATCGCTAATCGGTAAAATGGCCACTTGTTCCGGTGCCAGCCAGAATGGGAATTTGCCTGCATAGTGTTCCAGCAAAAATCCGATAAACCGCTCATGTGTGGAGAGTGGTGCACGGTGAATAATAATGGGGCGTTCTTTTTCGTTGTGCTGGTTGGTAAAACTTAAATCAAATCTTTCCGCCTGCGCAAAGTCAACCTGGTTGGTAGCTAGCGTAAACTCTTTTCCAATTGTGCTCCAAATCTGAATATCGATTTTGGGCCCGTAGAAAGCGGCTTCATCGGCCACTTCTTTGTAAGGCAATCCCGATTTGATGAGCACTTTGCGCACCATGTCTTCCGTCTCTTGCCAAAGCTCGGGATTGTTGATGTATTTCTGCCCTAGTTTAGAAGGTTCGTGTTTACTGAACCGCATCACATATTTATCGATGCCAAAAATCTTGAAGTATTTAACGTAGAGTTCATTTACCTTCATGAACTCTTCTTCAAACTGATCTTTTGTGCAATAAATATGTGCGTCATTCATTTGTAAAGAACGAACACGCATAAGCCCAAATAACTCACCGCTTTGTTCGTAGCGATAGCAGGTGCCATATTCTGCCAATCTCAATGGCATGTCGCGATAGCTTTTGGGCGTGGCTGCAAAAATTTTGTGGTGATGGGGACAGTTCATCGCTTTCAGATAATACTTGTGCCCATCCAGTTCCATAGGTGGAAACATGCTATCTGCGTAATAGGGGAGGTGTCCGCTGCGCAGATACATACTTTCTTTAGCAATGTGGGGAGTTTTTACTCGTACATAACCTTGTTCATTTTCCTGTTTCTTGGCTAAGTTTTCCAGTTTTTCAATTAATGCCGCACCCTTCGGTAACCACAAAGGCAACCCCGGGCCCACATCATCATCAAAAGCAAAAATTTCAAGCTCTTTTCCAAGCAAACGGTGGTCGCGCAGTTTGGCTTCCTCCATCATTTTATTGAATTCATCGAGCTGCTGTTGCTTAGGGAAAGTGATACCGTAGATTCGAGTAAGTTGTTTGTTTTTTTCATCGCCTTTCCAGTAAGCACCTGCCAGATTAGTCAGTTTTATAGCTTTAATTAACCCGGTGGAAGGGATGTGCGGCCCACGACAGAGATCAGTGAATTTACCCTGCGTATAAAAGGTGATTTCTCCGTCTTGCAAATTGGAAAGCAGGTCAAGTTTGTATTCATCGCCTTTCTCTGTAAAATATGCCACCGCCTCTTGCTTAGGCTTCTCACTTCGAATGTATTTGTTGTCCTGCGCAGCCAGTTCTTTCATTTTCTCCTCTACTTTTACCAAATCTTCGGAGGTAAATTTGGCATCGCCCAAATCCACGTCATAGTAGAACCCGTTTTCTACGGGTGGGCCCACCCAAAATTTTACGCCAGGGTAATAGAACTCGAGTGCCTCGGCCATTAGGTGTGCACTGCTGTGCCAAAAAGTGCTTTTTCCGCCTTCATCATCGAATTTCAGCAATTTGACAGATGAGTCTTTCATAATAGGGCGAGTCAGGTCCCAGATTTCGCCATTTACCTCTGCACTCACCACAGCTTTGGCTAGTCCGGCACTTATACTTAGGGCTACATCCAGCGCACTGGATCCTTCGTTATATTCCCTCACTGAGCCATCGGGAAGAGTTATCTTAATCATCATATTTTTTTAATCGGTTAATCGGTTAGTTCGCAACCTATCGATGTGCATTGCGAGTGGCGAATATAGAAACGCAGCGAACTTACAAACGGTGATTTATGGTGTACTGGCCTGTAGGCCTTTCAAATGCTCTTTGGCACGTGTAAAGTCGGCATCTATGTTCAGGCAGTTTTCATACAGCATGATGGCCTCTTTCTTTTTCCCCAAATCTTCCGCGCATAGACCTTTACTGAAATAAGCCCCGGCATAGGTGGGCGCTATTTTGGTTGCTTTATCATAAAAGGAGTAGGCCTGCTCCACGGAATCTAACTGATAATAACAAAATCCAATGCCCATATAGGCCTCTACATTTCGGTAGTTGAGTTCAATTACCTGCTTAAATGCAGTAATGGCATCCGAAAAACTTTGAACCGCAGCTGCTGTTTTTTTAGACTCGTAGAGCTGAAGCCCTGTTTCTTTGAGCACATTAGCCTTGGCATACAAGGCATCCTCGGGCTTATCACTCACTTTAATGGCATTGTCAAAATATTTTTGTGCGTTTTTATCATTGCGTTGTTGCAGCAACAAGCCAATCTGTACATAGGCGTTGTAATATTTTGGGTTTAGCTCGGTAGCTGTTTGAAAATTGGAAATCGCCTTTAGCGTGTCTCCTGCTTCCTTAAAAACAGTGCCTTTAAAGAAATAGATATCTGCATTTTGAGGATCTTTTTCAATGGCTGCGTTCAAAAAATTAAGGGATACCGCGTAATTACCCTTGATGGTAGTGTCAATGTATGCCAACTCTGCAGCCTTTACATAGAAGGAGGTATTCATAGAATCGGTGGTTATGGCTTTTTGCATTAGCGCAATGCCCCGTTGTGGCTCTCCTGTTTTTTTAAAGAGATCTGCGGTGTATAAATAGAATTCTGGTCTCAGCGAATC
>CAYQRR010000295.1:0-3901 GCA_964419635.1 uncultured Chitinophaga sp.
TTAAAACAATAAGTCTTTTACATTCGCTATTCATGAGCAATCACTTTTGCATTTTTGGGCGAAAGCCAATTCTGGAAGCTTTTAAAGCCGGAAAACGATTTGATAAAATTTTAATGCTAAAAAATGCGAGTGGCGATGAGGTGAGGGAAATCGGCATCCTGGCCCGACAGATGGGTACTCCTGTGCAACACGTGCCTAAAGAAAAGTTAGAAAGTATCGTAAGCAAATATTCTAAACACAAAGAGGCAAATCATCAGGGCGTTATCGGCTTTCTGGCAATGATCGACTACCATACGGTGGATGATGTGATTCATCATGTGCTATCTAAAGGCGAAAATCCACTGTTGCTGATACTGGATGGCATTACGGATGTAGGAAATTTTGGGGCTATAGCTCGTTCGGCAGAGTGTCTGGGAGCACATGCCCTCATTTTACCTACTCAGGGCGCTGCGCAGATTAATTCAGAAGCAATGAAAACAAGTGCGGGTGCTTTAAATAAGATATTGGTGTGCCGCGAAAAAAGTTTGGTAACCACCATTAAATATTTAAAGGCAAACGGACTGCACGTTTTCGGTACTTCGTTACAAGACAGCTCTGAACTCAGCAGTGCCGATTTCACAGTGCCCTGCGCTGTTGTAGTAGGTGCAGAAGGGGAGGGCATCTCTAAGGAAGTTCTTAAGCTTTGCGATGAAACCCTGCGGATACCCATGACCGGTAGCACACAATCTCTGAATGTATCGGTAAGTGCCGGTATCGTATTATATGAAGCACAAAAGCAACGATTGGCTTAAATGAAAACTAGCATTATCACTTGCTTATTGTTTATTGCCTGCAGTGTTCAGGCACAAGAAAATTTTGACATACAAGGACACCGTGGGGCAAGAGGGCTATTTCCGGAGAACTCTATTGCCGGATTTATAGCAGCCGTACGACTAGGAGTAAATACGCTGGAGCTAGACGTAGTAGTGAGTAAAGACCGAGAACTGGTAGTGAGTCATGAGCCTTGGTTGAATGAAGAAATCTGTTTGGTAAAGGAAAATGGAAGAGATAAAAACAACATCTACACGATGAACTATGCCGACATTGCTCTGATCGACTGTGGCAGTAAAGGCAATGGAAGATTTCCGGAACAGCAAAAATTTTTTGCCTCAAAACCCCGATTGCGTGATGTGATTGATTCTGTGGAGTTATTTGTCCGAGCGAATCATTTGCCCCCGGTGGTTTATAATATCGAAACAAAAACAACTCCCGAGGGGGACGAAAAATTTCATCCTGCACCGGCCGCTTTTGTGAAGTTGTTGTATGACTTGCTGCAAGAAAAGGGAATACTCCGTTCTTGCATGATTCAATCGTTTGATGAAAGAACGCTTCAGGTTTTGCATAAACAAGATACCACTGTAAAAACAGCCCTTTTAGTATTTAATGCAGATGGGATGGAGAAAAACATACAGCGGCTGGGATTTGTGCCGGATATTTACAGCCCCAACTTTATACTGGTGAATAACAAACTGGTGAAAGCATGCCACCAGCGCGATATGCAAGTTATCCCCTGGACGGTCAATGAGGAGAAAAAAATGAAGCAGATGAAAAAGCTAAAAACAGATGGCCTCATCACCGATTATCCTGATAAAGCCATCCGATTGCTCCGCTAGCAACTATTAGTGGACCACTAGCCTTATGGCAGCACTTCCTTTCTCTGAAATTATCCTTGCGGTGTATACTCCTGATGATTTAAAAATCTGTCGTAGTGTTTCGTTGCCGCGACAATATTTTTCAAACACTAATCTCCCGGCTACATCGTAAATGCTCAGGGTGTATCTTAAAGATTCACAACGCACGTGCAATATATCGTTTTGCGATGCAGGATTAGGGAAAATTTCTACCCCCATCAACTCCGCATCTGAAACAGATGACACAAAAGAATGAGTAATCACCCATTGGCCTGTTGGGTTAAAATGCGGGTTAGTGTTATCACCAAACTGCAGCGAAAATCCACCATAAGTGTTGGCGCTAAACGGATGAATACCATTACTCACCCAATTGCCCTCTGCATTAGCATCCCGGCTGTGAATTTCAAAAGCAGAAGGATTGCCTGCGTATTGACTAGGCATCATCAGATTACTGAGCGTTATAGAATCCAAATCCAGTTGGGTTTGATTCGGGCCATAATTATTCAACACAAAATAAGTGTGTGGAGCTGCTGTAAGCGTATCGGGTGAGGCGTACGGCAAAACATGTAGTCGGGTAAGCACAATTTCGCCTTGTGGTGATGAGGACGCGGTTTTAAAATCAATAACAGCTGAAACAGTGGACAAGGCAACAGCGCCATCTGTATCTATACTCATTCGCTGAGCCACTCCGCCACCCACCGGAGCAGAAGACACCACACGCGAAGCATCACTCAGCAAAGCGGCATGACTAACCCCTGCCTTATCGAGCACCGCTCCTTCCACCTCATTAAATTGATAGTAAGCTACCAGCGATGGATCGGTCTGCGGATTTCTGGTCAGGTGGCGTAGCTCACGAATTTCGTTGCGCGAGAGCGCGCGATTATAAACACTGACTTCATCTATCCATCCGTTAAATGTTCTATCGGTCCAATAGCGGTCGCGCCCAATTTTTAGCGGTGCTGTAAAATCCACAGCACCATGAGATGCCACCCGCGTGTAGCCCACACCATTCCAATAAATCGTTGCGCTATCGGGTGTAATCACAAGCGCTACATGATTCCAGGTGTTGCTATCAATAATAGGTCCATTGTTCCAACTCCACGAACCACCGGCACCGGCCCAATGGTATCCAAGTCTGTTGTTTTGCTTAAAATTTATGCCACATCCTCCATCATTGTCGGCAAACAGCACGCCCGCATAATTGCTTTGAATGCCGTTTGGTTTTACCCAGGCCGATAAAGTAATAGAGTTCAGCGTTCCTATTTTCAGCGGGGCTGTAACGGCATATCCCTCATCAGGCAATACTGACAGTGCATAACCGGCAACTGTATCGGCATTGCAAAGTGACGGAAATACAGTGACCATATTCGGAATCACTTTTGAATCGGAGGTGTTGCCATCGTTAACGGTTAAGGATACCTCATAGCTACCGGTACTGCCAAAAATCACTTTGGGGTTTCGCGCTGTAAGCGATGACACATAGAGTGGAGCAGGGCTAAAACTCCACAAAAATGTAGCGTTTGCTTGATGGAGTACAGCGTAACTATCAAAATAAAAAGTATCGCGGCTACAATAGGAGATGCGCTTATCTACTGTGGGCTGAGCTAACGGGAGCGAAGGTTGTACTAAATCAGTCTCCCACAAACCGTGCCCATAGGTGGAGAGCCTCAGTTTGCCGGTCTTGTAAAATATTTTCATCAGATTAGAAGAGGCAGTTCCTGGCAAACCGGTATGGAACAATTGCCAATCGCTCAAGGTACTATCGCGATAAAACACCGCTTTATTTGTTGCCAAATAAACAAGAGAAGCCGTGCCCAACTGATGTACTATATTGACTGTTCGGTGGCCGTTTAACGTTGGGGTAGTCAGATTTTGCCACGTAGTACCACCGTCATAGGTCGCAAATACCTTGTTGCTATTGGTGTTGTGTCCAAAACAAACCCACAATTTGTTTTCATCAGTTGCACTCAGTGTAATGCTCCCTGACACAGCAGAGGTAATGCCTGAAGGAAAATCTTTAATAACCCATGTAGCTCCGCCATCGATACTCTTTAGCAATTTGGCCAAAGTATTGGTCTGCATAGCATAAGCATAAATCACTTGCGGATTGCTGCGCGATACTTCTATCTGCATCACCGGTCTGGCAGTGTTAGTGCCAAAAGCATACAAGGAATCAAACGAGTTTCCTCCATCGCTGCTGCGATAAATTTTGTTTCCATTCCCCAAAAAGA
>CAYQRR010000296.1:0-3851 GCA_964419635.1 uncultured Chitinophaga sp.
GCTACATTGGGGCCGACCCGGATGTGGTGTGCATGACGGGCGATAACAGCAGCGGCCAAATAGGGGATGGTACTTACGTAAATAAAACGACCCTCACTTGCACCGACCTCATGCCCAACATTGCTACCAATGCCATTGTGGGCACTCCTTTCTGTGCAGGTGCAACTGTGAATGTTCCATTTACAGTTACCTATGGGCCTTTTAATGCCGGCAATGTATTCACTGCACAACTGAGCAGCAGTACCGGTAGTTTTT
This sequence comes from uncultured Chitinophaga sp., assembly GCA_964419635.1. GTDB lineage: Bacteria > Bacteroidota > Bacteroidia > Chitinophagales > LD1 > Bog-950. The sequence goes on from CAYQRR010000296.1 coordinate 256, forward strand.
CAGGCCCGGTAGATATCGGAACACTTGCATCTACTACATCCGGCACCATTGCAGCTACCATACCTTCCAATACCGCTTACGGAACAGCTTATCGCATACGGGTTGTGGCGAATAATCCGGCTGTTGAAGGTACCCCTAATAATACCAACCTGATGGTGTTGGCTGCACCGGTTATCGCCTCCGTGGCGGGCAGCAACACGCCAGGAGCCTCGGTGGTTATCAATGGTACCGGTTTTGGTACCTCTGGTAGCATTACCTTAGGTGGTGTGTCTGTGTCCACTTCGTTATGGAGCAACACATCTATCTCCGCAACGCTACCAATAGGAATATGTGGCGGCAATCTGGAGATAATTAACAACTGCGGATTTGCATCTTCTTCCTTCAATTATCCTATGAGCACCTTTCCTGCAATTGTATCGGTTACCCCGGCCAATGGCACTCCGGGAAGCAGTGTGACCATAGCAGGCACCAACTTTACAGCATCCGGCACGGTTACTATTGGAGGCAATGCCATGGTGGTAACTGCCTGGAACAATACCAGCGTTACCGCTACTTTGCCGGCAGGTGTTTGCTCGGGAGCTATAGTGGTAAGTAATAGTTGTGGCAGCAGTTCAAACGGATTTAGTTATACCTTAAGTTTAATACCTACTATAGCTTCGGTTACTCCGATTGGAAGTACGCCAGGCAGCAGCGTAACTATATTAGGCACCAATTTTACCGGATCTGGCACTGTAACGATTGGCAGCTTAACCATGCCGGTTACTGCATGGACGGCCACCAGTATTACGGCCACTTTGCCATCGGGTATATGTTCAGGAGCCATAGTGGTTACCAATAGCTGTGGCAGCAGTTCTTCGGGCTTCAACTATACTTTAAATATTACTCCGGCCATCACTTCCGTGTCACCTCTGAATGGAACACCAGGCAGTAGCGTTACAATTGACGGTGTTAATTTTAGCTCCAGCGGTACGGTAACCATTGGCGGCTTAGCGATGTCCGTTTCCGCCTGGACCGGAACCAGCATTACGGCTACTTTGCCATCCGGCATTTGTTCAGGCGCTATCGTCATCACCAATAGCTGCGGTAGCAGTTCATCCGGCTTTATCTATAATCTGGGTGTTGTTCCCGTTATTGTATCGGTTACACCTGTAAATAGCCTCCCTGGCACATCTACAGTGATAAATGGCACAGGATTTAGCGCTGCAGGAAACACGGTGACTATTGCCGGTTTCTCAGCCACTATTACCGCACAGTCGATTTCGAGCATTACCGTGAATGTTCCGGCAGGTGCCTGCAACGGCTCTATCGTAGTTGCTAATTCTTGTGGCACGGTCTCTTCACCATTTGCGCATAACGCATCCATCACCTCATCTGTTTCCATAGTGGGAGGTCCATTGACCAGTTGTGCAGGCACTTCGGTAAACTTTACGGCCACTCCGGTCTATGGGGGAGCCTCCCCGTTATATCAATGGAAAGTGAATGGTAGTAACCAGGGTGTTCCAACGACTGATAATACCTTCAGCAGCACCTCTCTCAATAACGGAGATGCGATAACGGTGAGCATGACTTCCAGCGCACTCTGCGCCACCCCTGTTATTTCGGGAAGCAATACAGTGGCAGTAACTATTACTCCACAGTTGACTTGGTATTTAGATGCCGATAATGATGGCTACTATGTGGGCGCACCGGTAACGCAATGCAGTAGCCCGGGTGCCGGTTATAATACAACCGCCACTACAGCCGGAGATTGCAATGATGGCAATCCTGCTTACACTACCGCTTGTCCTCCGGTGAACGATGATTGTTCGGGGGCCATACCACTGGCAGTAAATACATCTTGTATTCCGGCTACATATTCTTCACTTAACGCTACCAATTCAGGTGCACCAATCCCTACTTGTGGTTTCTATCAGGGAACGGATGTATGGTTTAGAATCGTAGTGCCTGTATCTGGCAACGTGCGGGTGGAAGTGAATGGTATATCGGGTTACAACGCGCAGTTTGCTATTTACACCGGTGCATGCGGTAGTTTGACGCAATACTCTTGTAATCAATTAGATCCGGCTATTACCATTAGTGATGCAACATTAGCCGGACAGACCCTTTATGTTCGGGTGTATCGCTACAACAGCAGTGCTTCGGGCTCGTTTAATATATGTGCTTATGAGCCGGTAGTGCCCGCCAACAATAACTGTATTAATGCCACAGCTGTTACAGTGGGAGCATCCTGTGTCATGTCATCTTATACAAATGCATTTGCCACAGCACAGCCCGCTTCCATCGCTCCGAACCCTACTTGCGGATTTTATAACGGAGGAGATGTATGGTTTACTTTACAAATGCCGGCTTCGGGCCGTTTGAGAATGGAGTTTATTAATGGCACCTGTAATGCGCAGTATGCATTATACTCGGGCTCATGCGGTGCTTTTACACAGTTAATCTGTGCTCAGTTAGATCCGGATAAAACGTATATAAACACAGCCCTCTCGGGTCAAACATTGTATCTCCGTGTTTGGAATTACAATAATGAAGATGGGGGTACCTTCCAGATGTGCCTCTGGGAGCCACCTTTAGTGCCTAATGACGACTGTGCCAATGCACTTCCACTATCGGTGGGCACTGCCTGTTCACCGGCTAATTACAGCAGCCAGTATGCTACATCTCAGTCGATGTCTCTGGCTCCAAATCCTACCTGTGGATTTTATGCAGGGGGCGATGTATGGTTTACACTTTTAATGCCTGCAAGTGGTGTGCTGACAATTGATCGCACTAATATTTCCGGAAATGCACAGTTCGCTCTCTATTCAGGCACATGCGGCAGCTTTACTCAACTGGCATGCGCACAGTTGACAAATACGATGAACATCAGCAACTTTTCGCTGGCGGGTCAAACATTGTATTTACGTGTCTTTGGTTACAGCAGCGAGGAGGGAGGCATTTTTTCTCTATGTGCATTTGACCCAAGTTGTTTGGTTACCGTCAACTCAGTGAATACGACCAACTCTACTTGCAGTAACATCGCAGACGGAACTATTGCAGTTAATGCGGTCTGCGCTAACTGTACCGGTGCGTTGGAATATTCCGTCAATGGTGGTAGCAGCTACCAACCTGGTTCTGTGTTTACCGGATTGCTTTCAGGAGTTTATGGTGTCCGTGTGAGAGATGCAGCGAACGTTACTTGCATGACCAATTATGGAGCTGCATTTGTAAATACCAATGCTACTGCGGCAGCATATTACCAAGACAATGAAAATGACGGTTACGGCAACTCATCGATTACACAATATTCCTGCACCGGTGCACCGGTCGGCTTTGTGGCTGTGGCTGGCGATTGCAACGATGGCAACAATGCGATCTATCCGGGCGCTACAGAAATTTGCGGAAATGGAATAGATGAGGATTGTAGCGGGGGCGATTTAGCTTGTGCCGGTATCAATACTTGGTTAGGTAATACAACCGATTGGCATACAGCCGGCAACTGGAGTAATAATACGGTGCCGAACAGTTGTGCATCGGATGTTTTAATACCGAATCTGACAAACGACCCGATTGTTTCCACACCGGTGAGTGTCGGAAATATTAGCCTGCAGAGTGGC
>CAYQRR010000297.1:0-3835 GCA_964419635.1 uncultured Chitinophaga sp.
TATATAAAAAGCCATTATCAATACCCTAAAACACAAAAATTTATATGAATAAGTCAATCTAAAGTGCAAAAACTACAAAGTGTATTATTAAAAATAAGAAGTATTGTCACAAAAAGGATTAGAAAAAAGATGGAGGAGGGCTACCATTTGACCAGCGCTTTTTGAAATATATCGTCCACAATTTGACGATTGATTTCAAAAATTAGCTGGTTTTCTACTGCTACTATGTTCTCCGAAGAGCTCACCTGCGCATAGCGGCTAAAGGTTTGTGTCCAGGTATCTTTTTCGTCTTTGGTGTTCACATATTCCACTTCCACATTTACCGTCAGGCGATTGAGGCCGCTGGTCGTACCGGCAATAGCCGATTCGCTGGTGATGGTGTAGCCCGTAATGGTGCCCTTAAACTGCAAATCGCCTCCGGTGGACACCAGCCGAAGATTGGCCTCGGTCTGAAACTTGTTTTTAAGTTGATCGGTAAACTGCTGTGAAAGTGCCGGAGGACCATTATTGGCCCGGTTGGCAAATAGTTCTACGGAAAAGTTTTTGACATCGGGTGGAATGCTCGCCCCGCTGAATGAATATACCTTGCAACCAGACTGCGCCCCAACCATAGCAGCGCAGAACAAAATCATTAAATAAGTACGGATATGCGTCATGAAATGGCTTCCATCAGGAACCGATTTAGCGGTATGCCTGCTTTAAAATGTTGTAGAACAAGGGTGTCAATTTTATCACCCATTATATCCTTTCGCGATACGTTGGCATAATACCAAAACTGCTTATTGGCAATCAGGGGCTGTTCATTAGCAAACGATTTATAGTCCAACTCTAGCACCTTGCTCCTGTCGCCTTGCAGGGTTTTGTAGTGCTCTTTAAATGCTTTCCCCTGCAGAAGTTTAGCGAAGCCTTTATTGTTATAGTAGATTTCCTGCCTTATCTTTTTTAGCTCTTCTTTTTCGCAGAAATATTTTCCACCTCCCACAATGCAATCCTCAGCCCCAAAATGCATGTAAAAGCCCGGATAAATCTGGTCTTTAGTACCTGTACGGCTTAGGATAGCCCCCACGTTGGTTTTGTAAGGCGATTTATCTTTCGCAAAGCGGATATCGCGGTTAATTCTGAAAATAGCTTTGGAAATATTCTGGTTTAGTTCCGGCAAATCTTTGGTCATTTTTGCTGTGATATCCTCCACCAGTTGCCGAAAGGGTAACTTCACTTCCTGCTCGTATGTACTCCGGTTTTTATCAAACCATTCTTTGTTGTTATTCTTTTTAAGTCCGTCAAAAAACGTAAAGAATTCTTTATTGAAATACTTCATAAATTACGCAAGTGCAGCCCCCTCCAAAGTGGCTTTATATTTATTAATCTCCTTATGCATCACCGCAAACCATAATGGCGGAAAAAACGAAAGTACCATCATCCCCGGATAGCCGGTGGGCATTTGTGGACTATGGTCAAAATGACGCAGAATCTGATACTTGCGCGAGGCCATATAATGATGGTCGCTATGGCGTGTTAGTTCAAACAGCATGATTCGACCGATGGGGTGGTTGCTGTTCCATGAATGAATGGGTAATACTTTTTCGTAATAAGCCCCATCTATTAGTTTTCTGCGCAAGCCGTAATGTTCTATATAATTTACAGTTTCCAGTAGTAAAAAGCCCATCGTGGCTGACAAAATATAGAACAGTAATACCTTCCAACCCCATATCAATGCAATAGCCAGCAGCATGCCTCCCTGTATAAATTGATACATCAGCATCTCATTATGAAAACTCCAAAACGAATGGTTTTGTTTCTTGAGCTTTTCGCTCTCCAGATGCCAGGCCGATAACCAGCTATCGCGCACCGAACGTATGTAAAATGCATAAAGTGTCTCCCCATAGCGTGAAGAAGCAGGGTCTTCGTCTGTAGATACATTTTTGTGATGTCCGCGGTTATGCTCTATAAAAAAGTGCAGATAAAGCGAAGTAGCCAAAAGCATTTTACTCATCAACTGCTCATACCAGGTGTTGCGGTGCCCCAACTCATGCGCGGCATTAAAAAACAGTTTGACCCCAAGGGCATACTTAATCCAGGAAAAATTTTTCCGGACGATTAGTACGACTTCTACTAGCGGATTGCACGGAATATGGAATTTGGGGAATTTGGCGGGCGGGAATTTGGGACACCCGCATCTTTCCAAGAGGCCTTGGTTTTTCGACAGCTTTTAAGCATGCAACGAGAATTCTGACTTAGAGTTACTTTCTCTGGTGCGCACGAAAAACCATCACGCACAGTTCATTCTCGCTTACGCGCCAAATAATGGTGTTGGGTTTGAATTACCTTGTTCCTTCCAGCTGTGCCGCGAACCTAATGCCACACAACCACTTCTGGCCTATTTCTTTAGCGATAAGCATTAAATCTTGCGCTTCAGCTACTACACGCCAGTAGTTGGACCCTATGGCCTTCACACGTGTAGGCCAACGTACTGCATTAGGCTCTAGCTTCTTCACCATGCTCGGTATGGGGTGAGCCTTTGTAGATTTCTCCATCCGAACTTGACCGGCCGTCCACCGAATCAGCTCCAGATAATCTCGCAACTTAAAGTTTAATACGGATGTCGGGATCGATCCGGTTATGGGTTGTAGTACTTGCTCTAAAATCCGAGGATCTTTGCGCGCTTGTTTGATCCTTTCGCGTGCACTAGTGTAGTTTTGATCTTCAATGCGCTTGCTGATGCCTGCCCGTATTGGATTTAAATCCACATAAGCCATTGCCGCGTATAAGGCTTTCTCGTCTTTGAGCACTTGGGCTTTGAATCGCCCTTCCCAAAAACGCCCCTTACACGCATCTTCTGTATTGGCTCGTCGCGCAATGGGTTCTACCAAGCATTTCATTAGCCACGATAGATTACCTAGACGGCTTCGAATGACGGCCAACCGTTCAGCATTCCCAATAATGGCCTTGCGTTTGAATTGGATCGCCTGATCGGTTAGCTCTCGAGGCGGAAACAAACGCACCCACCGTTCAGCGATTTGCTGATCGGTCCATGCCAGGCTTGCCTTAGGGTCCATCTCTAACACCACATGCAGGTGATTGCTCATCACCGCATAGGCGTGAACGGCCACCGCAAAGCATGAGGCCACCAATACCAATTGCTTCTCAACCCATGCTTTGCGGTGTTCATACGATTGACCGCTGTATTCATCTACCCCGCATAGCCATGCACGGCGAACGCAGCGTTGTACGCAGTGATAAACACCAAAATGCTCTGGGTTGATTAATTGCGAACGGGCGATTGTCATCCCCACAGTCTCTTGCAAGATACATAGGCAAGCTACCCGAAACTACCTCGATAATTTGTAAGAAATATCGGAATTGTGGGTGTCCCATGACCACATCCCGAGACCACGCTGCCACGCTCATCGCTCATGAAACAACGAGCTCAAGAACTTCATCACCGTAGCGGTTGACGCAACCGGTGCTCTTCCAGCCTAGATAACGATAGAAGCCGTGCGAACGTACGGAAGGATCTGCAGAACAGCCCAGATATAGCCGTTTGTGACCATACCCTTGAAGAAGTACTGTGACTTGAGATAGGAGTTCTCGACCAATTCCCTGACCCTCATACATAGGCTGCAGCGCGAGAACAATGACTTCTCCCGTAGTTGAGGAGCCGAAGCAATATCCTGCGATTTCATTGTTTGCTGTACATATCACTCCAAGCAGTTCGCCCGACTGGATGGCATTGGCCCAAGATTCAACAGTGATACCAATATCAGCCAATCGCTGCTCGGACACAGCATTCTCACGGGTCAATCCACGGATGCGAACGCACTCTTTGGCATCTTGT
>CAYQRR010000298.1:0-3794 GCA_964419635.1 uncultured Chitinophaga sp.
GGGCGGTCAGGAAACATTCAGCTATTATGGGCCTAGTAATATCGTAGCGCTCAACGTGGGCTACCACAACGAGCACCACGACTTTCCATCTATCCCCTGGAACAATTTGCCAAAAGTAAAAGCCTTGGCTCCTGAGTATTATGACCATCTGAAATATCATACCTCCTGGGTGAAACTCTGGCTTACATTTTTGTTTGATAACAGCTACTCCCTCTTTTCGCGGGTGGAGCGCATTAAAGACGGCAAGGTAGACTACCTGCGCGCCCAAAAACAAACGGCTTAACAGACAGAATACTTCTTTAAAAAATACCGATATGAAAAAAACAATATTTCTCCTGCTGGTGATGTGTGCTTTGCTGCTAGACAATAAAGCCCTGGCGCAGACAGGTGGCTATGCCACAATGCGCGTGTTTGACTGTAACCGTGCTATTGGCATGGGTACCGGTTACATAGCCGCCAAGATTTTTATTGTGTATGAAGATTCTAAAACAGAGGAAATTGCCTTGCTCCCCTACACCGAAAAAAACGAAGTAGAAAACCTGAAGACCATCAATGCCACCATCAATAAGCTGAAAGAGAAAGGGTATTTCCTGATTACGCAATATACCACTGGCGACCAAGGCAATTTGATATCCGATTACACCTTTCTGAAACAGAAATAAGCCTTGCTGCTTTGGCTATTGGTCAATCCCACATGGCTGCGTTTACATCCTTTCCTTTACACTGCCACACAGCCAGAGCCCGAAAGTTACATTTGGTTGTATTCTAAAAAACACGCATGACATTGGACGTAAAGGAAGAGCAGTCCTTCAAATACATTGAAACCGGAACAGGCGAACCCATTGTGCTGCTACACGGCCTGTTTGGGGGCTACGGAAATTTTGATGCTATTCTGCATCACTTTGCGCCCAAGTATCGGATTCTTGTTCCCAAGTTTCCGCTCTATGAATTGGAAGTGGCCGACACCACCGTGGAAGGCATGGTGAAATACATAGAAGATTTTATTGCTTTTAAAAATCTGAGCCGGATTCACCTGGTGGGCAATTCGCTGGGCGGGCATGTGGCACAGCTGTATGTGCTGCAGCATCCCGAAAAAGTAAAAACACTTTTGCTCACCGGTAGCTCGGGTTTGTTTGAAAACTCGCTGGGCGATGCCTATCCGCGCAAAGGCGACTACGAGTATGTGCGCAAAAAAGCAGCCGCCACCTTTTATAACCCGGCCTTTGCCACTAAAGAGCTGGTGGATGAAGTATATGCCGTAGTCAACGACCGGGCGCGGGCATTGCGTATGGTTGTGCTGGCCAAATCGGCCTTGCGGCACAACCTCCGCGAGCGGGTACCGGAACTAACGCTGCCGGTCTGTCTTATTTGGGGAAAGGAGGATAGCGTGACTCCCGCTTTTGTGGGCGAAGCATTTCATAAACTTTTAAAAAATGCCGAACTGCACCTTATTGAGCAGTGCGGCCATGCCCCGATGATGGAACATCCCGAACGGTTTAATCAAATTATGGAACGATTCTTGGACAACCATTCATGAACCGCGAAAATGACAAATGTGTGACAGTTGGTTTCAACCGAAATTCTGTTTTTTTCGTCTAATCAAGAGATTATGATAGCACCGGAGATTATATCAGACTTTACTACCGCCTTGCAAATAGACGAAAGCGGAGAGCATGCCTTAATACAAATGCACGAGCACAACATGAGCCAGTTGCCCGTCCTGGACGGCAATAAATATGTAGGACTGGTGACCATGGAAGATGTGATTAACATGAAGCACCTGAGCAAACCGCTCAAAAATTTTGGCGATAAACTTCGCAAACCGTTTGTGATGCACACCGCTCATATTTTTGATGTAATGAAAGCCGCGCTGGATTTTAATGTGCGGGTAGTGCCGGTACTAGATGAGCATCACCACTATTTGGGACTGGTAAGTGCCGAAAGTTGTTTGCGGGCTTTTGCCACCCTCAACTCAGTAAAAAGCCCCGGAGCCATTATTGAAATGCAAATTGCACAGCCCGAATTTTCGCTCACGGAGATTGCACGCCTGGCAGCCGAAAACGATGTGGCCATACTGGCGTTTTACTCCGGCCTGGATGCACAAACCGGTATCATGAATATTACCCTCAAGCTAAATACCACTGATGTAACTTCGCTGATGGCCACCTTTGAACGGTTTAGCTACGACATTAAAGAAGTGCACAATGAGGTGGCTTATTCCGAAGATTTGAAAGACCGCTACGATGCGCTGATGCGCTACCTGAATGTGTAAAGCCGCGTGCGCGTGAACCCATTTCTCTTAGATTTGCCGCGCTCAAAAATGCCCCGCAGTTTTTCCCTTTTCTTTTTGGTCATCTGGCTATCCGGTTCGCTGCAGGCGCAGTTGGCTACCGAAGTGTATGGCAAGGTGACAGACGCAGGCACCAAAGAGCCCCTGAGCTATGTAAACATTAAGCTGATGGGCACCGGCCGCGCCACCATGACCGACCACCTGGGCGAATACCGCGTTCGGTTTTTAGATAAAATAGATAGCCTGCAGTTTACCTATCTGGGTTACAAAGCGCGCTATGTAAAAGTGAAGCGCAATACGATTCAGGAGATTAATGTAGAAATGGGCTCTGATGATAAGATACTGACCGAAGTAACGGTGAAGGCCGGCAAGAAAAAGAAACGACAGATAGACACCACAGCCAACTATGTTTTTTATCAGGTGCTCAAGCATAAAGAGCAAAACCGGATAGAGTCATTTGACTCTTACAAATATGACGGGTACGAAAAAATGCTCTTCTCGCTGCTGAATGCACCGCCCAAGTTTTTGAGCTGGAAAATATTTAAGCCTTTTCAGTTTGCCTTCGAAAACAAAGACACCACCGAACAAGGTGATGTGTTTATCCCCGGCCTGCTGAAAGAAACACAATCCACTTTTTATTACCGCAGAAAACCGAAACAGCTCAAAGAGTATGTAAAGGCTGAAAAGATAACGGGCGTCAATAATCAGAGCGTGAGTAACCTGGCCAAGTTTCAGTTTCAGGAAATAAACCCTTACGATAATTTGTTTGTGCTGGCCGGGGTATCGTTCATTGCCCCCTTTGCCCCCACCGGCACGGCTTCTTATTTCTATTACCTGACCGATACAGCTCTGCTGAACGGGAGGGTGTCGTATAAGCTGCACTTTGTGGGCCGAGTCAAAGAAGACCTGGCCATGAAGGGATACGCCTGGATAGATTCCGCCACCTGGGCCATCCGCTCCATTTATTTCCGGCCCAACGAAAAAGCCAATTTCAATTTTGTAAACGACCACACCATTATTCAGGACTATACCCTGGTGAATGAACAATACTGGATGCTGGAGCGCGAAGAAACCCGAACCGTGGGCTCGCTGTTTAAAAACAGCAATAAGATGGCAATTCTGGTTTCTAAGATTAATCACAAGAAAAACATTGAGGTAAATGTGGAGTTTCCGGATAGCCTGATGAAGCCCGATGGCGACAAGATAGTGATGGACAGTGCCCGCAAAAGGCCCGTTTCTTTTTTCGATAGTCTGCGCCACGAGCCACTCACCCCGCAAGAGAGCAGAGTGTATGCCATTGACGATACCTTTAAGACCATTCCCATGTTCAAGGTGTTTTTGTGGACGGGGCGGTTTCTCACCAATGCTTTTGCCGACATGGGACCCATCAGCGTGGGCCGGGTGTTAAACTTTGTGAGCCGAAATAATGTGGAGGGCCTTCGCCTGCGCTTTGGATTTGAAACCAACCCGCGCTGGCGCCAGTATCAATATCCCGAAGGCTTTT
>CAYQRR010000299.1:0-3776 GCA_964419635.1 uncultured Chitinophaga sp.
GAAGTTCGTTTGCTATTTTGGCGGCTTCGGTAATGGCGAGATATGGATCCATTTCCTGAGTAATGACCAGGATTCTTTTACGGTTAGGATTTTGGCTAGACTTGTTTTGAATAATACCCATGAGACGTGGTTTAATTAAAGAATGGAGGGCAAAGATAATATGAAATTTCTGAAAAACCCCAAACTTTTGTAGTCTTAAACCCATTTTAACCGCACTTTATGCTGATTTTTGAATCGTCTAAAAAGTTAAAGAAGCACTTAAATACATTGAAAGCTAATGGATTGACCATTGGTTTCGTACCTACCATGGGCGCTTTGCACGATGGACATTTAAGTCTGATAAAAACATCTAAAAAGGCCTGTAAGGTGACCGTTTGTAGCATTTTTGTGAATCCAACCCAGTTCAACGACAAAAAAGATTTTGAGAAATACCCCAATACGATTGAAAACGATAAGAAACTATTACAAAAGGTAGGGTGCGACATTCTTTTTGTCCCGTCTGTGCAAGAAATGTATCCGAATGGTTTCGTGAATGGGACTCAGGTGAACTTTGGATTTTTGGCGCAAACGCTGGAAGGCGAACACCGCCCGGGACACTTTAATGGTATGGCGCAGATAGTTTACAAACTGCTGAAGATCGTGGGGCCACACCAACTTTTCATGGGTCTTAAAGATTATCAGCAACAGTTAATCGTATCGGAACTCATTCGCAAAAAAAGACTGGCTACGCGCTTAGTAGCGCTGGATACCAAACGCGAAAAAGATGGACTGGCCATGAGTTCACGAAATGTGAGGCTGGACAAAAAATCGAGAAAAACAGCCGTAGAAATATCCAAAACGCTTAAATGGATAAAAAACAAAGTAGCCCGAAACAAAACTAAAGCAGGCTTAATGCTTACACAACAATTGGGACTAGAGCGACTAAGCGAATTGAAGGCATTTGAAGTAGAGTATCTGGAAATAAGAAATGCCAAAACCCTCCAACCACCAGCATCGGGCAGAGAAAAGCTAGTCGCTTTAATAGCGGCTAGAATCGGTGGCGTTCGGCTGATCGATAATATGCTGTTGAATTAAGATACGCGTGCGTTTCTGCGCAAATCTTTCAGAAAGTCGGATGCGAAGATGAAATCGAAAAGTTCTCCATCTGTTATCTGCATAATTTCCTCTCTGGTGCCCTCCCAATACTTAAGCCCCTCATGCAAGAAAACCACTTTGTCGCCAATACCCATCACGCTGTTCATGTCATGTGTATTGATAATAGTTGTCATCTTATACTCCTGAGTGAGTTCTCGAATGAGGTGATCAATCACAATAGCGGTTTTGGGGTCTAGACCGGAGTTTGGCTCATCGCAAAAAAGATATTTGGGATTCAGCACTATGGCACGGGCAATGCCTACCCGTTTTTTCATTCCACCGGATAACTCACCGGGGTATTTCTTATTTGTGTTTACCAGATTTACTCGGTTCAAACAAAAGTTGACCCGCTCCACCTTTTCAGCCTCGGTCATATTGGTAAACATATCCAGCGGAAAGCGAACATTCTCTTCTACACTTAATGAATCGAAAAGAGCGGTGCCCTGAAACAGCATTCCTATTTCTCGCCTTATTTCTTTCCTATCATTAAAAGTCATTTGTGTAATACTTCTGCCATCGTATTCTATATCTCCTTCGTCAGGAGGATACAAACCTACCATGCACTTTAAAGTAACCGTTTTACCCGATCCGGACTTTCCGATGATGAGGTTACACTTACCATCATCGAACACCGAACTAACGCCCTTCAATACCTGATGGTCGCCAAAATTTTTGCGTATGTTTTTGATTTCAATCAAAGCAGGATGAATGCAGTAATAAAGTTTACAACAATAATGACGATGCTACTAATGACTACAGCCTGCGTGGATGCTCTTCCAATTTCTAAAGCACCACCGCTTACGGTGTATCCTTTGTAGCAAGAGATAGAAGAGATGATGAATGCAAACAGAAAAGATTTGATCAGCATCACCACTACATCATAGCCGGCAAAATTATCTTGCAGACCGCGGATATACTCGGAGGGGGTGAAGAATTTCCCCAGAATACCGGCCATCATGCCTCCGCCAATACCCAGAAATACAGCGAGTATAATAAGCATAGGAATAACGACCAGCGATGCCATAATTTTAGGCCCCACTAGGTAACCTTGTGTGTTTACACCCATTATCTCGTAAGCGTCTATCTGCTCGGATATGCGCATACTCCCCAGTTCCGATGCGATGTTACTACCAACTTTTCCGGCTAAAAGCAGTGCTGAAATGGTAGGAGCCAGTTCCAAAATCATTGACTTTCGGACAATGGAGCCCATCCACCACATAGGCACCAAACTGAAACTGCGAAGCTGATACGAAAACTGAACAGCCGTAACAGCGCCAATAAAAGTGGCGATAATGGCAATAATACTCAGGGAGCCAATACCAATGTCGTGCATTTGACGAAACATCTCTTTCCAGTACATCTGCGCTTTTTCGGGGCGCGCAAAGGTACCGCGAATCAGTATAAGATAATTGCCAAATCCAGTGAAGATGTTTCTCATAGTTGGGTGCGCTAATATAGTTTTGGAATCAATAAACCGTACACAATCTCCAAATCAACCAAAACTTTTGATCCCTGCCGCGCGTTGCTGTGAAATGAAGAGATTGTTATTCTCTTTACCCTATAAAATTACCCGGTCCTATGATTAAAAAGATTGTAATAAGTGGTGCCACCAAAGGGATTGGCAGAGCCATAGCTGAAAAATTTGCACAGAATGGATGGAGCGTAGCCACCTGCGCCAGAAGCACTGATGAATTAGAAAATTTACAGCAGCATCTAAAAAGTTTAGCGTCCGAAGCAGCAGTATTTATCACCGAGAAGTGTGATGTGAGTAATACAGAACAACTCCGTCAGTTTGCTCAAAAGATAAATAAAGATTGGGGGGCTGTAGACATATTGGTAAATAATGCAGGTGTCTTTTTGCCCGGGCAAATAATAAACGAGGCGGAAGGACAACTGGAGAAACTGATGGAAACAAATCTTTATAGCGCATATCATCTGAGTCGTTTTTTATTGCCGGATATGATAAAGCAGGGCGATGGGCATATTTTCAATATTAGTTCGGTAGCCGGGTTGCAGGCTTATCCTAATGGAGGCTCTTATTCTATTTCAAAATTTGCCATGATGGGACTTTCCAAAGCTCTGCGTGAAGAGCTGAAACCACACGGAATACGCGTAACGGCATTAATGCCCGGTGCCACTTTAACCGATTCGTGGAGCGGCACATCACTTCCAGACAGTCGGTTTATGAAACCGGAAGATGTGGCGGAACTGATTTGGAGTATCCAGCAGCTATCCAGAAACACGGATGTGGAAGAAATAATACTAAGGCCACTCCTTGGTGATATTTAACTTACATCCTCAATTCACTAATTATCGGCCACCTATGCTCTACTTTTCACGTCTTTATTTTTGTAAGTTTAAGTCGTGGTATACCCTTCACCATTCATAACGCACAGATTAAAAGACTACAGCCTTTTAATGATAGCATTCTTGCTCCGGTGCAGCATGGCCAATGCACAAGAATTTTCCAGTCTGCGATTTTCCGAAAACAAAGGGCAGTGGAATAGCGAGATTCTCTATCAAGCTGAATTGAGCAGTGGTAAGATTTATTTGGAGCCTACCGGATTTGCCTTTCAAATATGGGATGGTACAGCTTTGCATGAATCAAAGCACGGTCATGCGCAACAAGGGGTAAATGCACA
>CAYQRR010000300.1:0-3753 GCA_964419635.1 uncultured Chitinophaga sp.
TGCCTTTTAGTTTGTCGTTGATGCTTCCCAACTCTGCCACCTGCTCGTATTGCTTACCTAATGAAGCAGTATTGATTTTGGTTTGCTCCATTATTTTCTGCTCTACCATGCTGCGCAGATTGTCTTTAAACTTTTGTGCATCGAAATTGAACGACACGGCAAACTGATTGGGGCGGGCATAGGTGCGTTCGGTGGTGTAATACAGGTTCAAACTCAACGGCACATTGTAAATACTTACACCCGGCTGCGCCTGAATACGCACCAAATGCGGAGGCATAATTTGGTTGGTGCCCTGACGGTTGCTGTAAATGTGCTCCACGCTGGCATTGCCATACAATTGAATTCCTTTCGGTAACTGCATGAGTTTTTTCTCTGCAACGGTATCGGTGCTTACCTGCGTGAGCGAAATGCAATCATCGCCCAGCTCTTCACTGTTCCTGAACAACTTAGCCGTTGTGCAAAACTCATAGCGGCCCGGTGGCAGTTGACCATATCGTTCTAAGTGTTTTTTTACTTCATCGCTGTAAAATTTCACTTTGTCGGTGCGCACCATGCCGGCATTCAGTGTATTCAAACCGTTTTGCAAAAGCAGTTTATCGCTCTCGCATTCCAGCAGCACTTTGCCGTTATCATCCGAAATTTTCCCGAACAACTGAACCCGCTCACCACCGCTGTTTATCTGCACTTTTACATTCCAGCATACTGATGCATCTAATTGGCGGAAGGCAATGGGGGTGTAGGTGAGTTGGGCTGAGGCAACTTGTAAGTAAATTGAAAAAAGTATTAGGGTTATTGTTCGCATGGTCACCATCTAACGTAGTAAATTGCCGCTATGAGATCCCACAACCCTTCTCTGTCCCCTATCATCAACATCAGACATGCCACCTTCAAAGGCACCAGCACGGTCAGCTGCCTCTACTTGCCTTCTGTCTCTCTCTCTTTGAGCTTCACGGCCTGTTAATCTTCTGCCCCTTCCTCTACCATACTCTTCTTGTGTAAAGGGTGCAGCAAACACCGGGTTTGAAGCATCTAATCTTGCCATTCGTTCTGTAGCTGTTTCATTAGATGTTGTTGAAACCTCTATCGCACAATCAACACCTACATGGCAGCTTTCTGCGGCTCGTCTTGCTTCATCAAGTGTTCCACCATTTGTTACTGATATTTCTCCCGCATTAACCCCAATCGGAATAGAAACATCTGGTAGACGAGCATCAATTGGACCAGATGTTAATTGAAGAACAACATTTGGCAATACCTCACCCACCTGCTGAAATGCTACTTCAGCTACTTGCCTGCGATCAATTGACTGTGGAATTACTGCCCCTGCTACACCAGCAGACAAACCTCCAATAACACCGGATCCAACCATTTGTGTTACACTCATTTCGTGTCTTCTAGCCGCTGGTGCATCATTCAACTCCTCTCTAATTTGCTGCATTCCCTGCCCTATACCATTATTTACAACAGCGGTACCAGCACCCATTACCAATCTAGCTCCGAAAGTTTCTACACCGCTTACGCCACTTGTAGCTGCTCCCAAAACAGTACTGCCTAAAATTCTAACACCTGCATCCCAGTTAAACTCATAGTTGGGATCTGTAATATATGATATGCCTTCTCCTGCAAGCCCTGCTAGTAAACCAATACCAGCGCCAATAACAAAGTTGGGTATATCTCCTTTTCTATCAACAAAAACTACAGGATTATTAAAGTTGCTTGCATATACCGAGTAACTTGGAAATCTATGAGCTAGTGGATCCACACTCATCCACCTTCCCACTCTTGGGTCGTATTGACGGAACTCGGTGGTGTAGCTATTGTTTTCGCCACGCAGGTTGTCTTCACTTTCCATGCCCTGAAAACCATAGCGGTATTCATCGTTACCAAATGTACGGCCCGGCATAATCATACCAAACGGATAATAATTGTGTGCAGCCTGCACCTCGGCTGCAAGACCGTCTGGAGTAGAAACCTTTCTATCACTTACCACGGCTAACACATCACCAATGTGGTTGGCTAACTCGTAACTCTTATTACCACGTATCAGGCTATCGCGCATCATATCACGTGCAGCCAGCACTACATCTGGTTTGTAAACACCCATGCGTTTGCCGCCATAAATAGTGGCTTCTTTCCATCGGACTTCGCTACCATTAATGCTGTAAATGGCCATTGGGTTGCCCAGTGCATCGTTTACATACCACTCTGTTGTTCCGTTAACCGTTTTACTTATTCTTCTTCCAAAAGCATCGTAGGCGTAAGTAGTATTACTGCCGGCTTTGTTCACTGCCGTTACTTTGCTTTGGTTGTTGTATTGAATGGCTGAAATGCTCTCGGAACTATCGCTTACCAATCTTCCAATAGCATCGTAGCTGTAGTTGTTAGTATTGGTTTGGTTTTTCAAATCAGTAGCACCGGATGAGCCTACATCTGTAATTTGATGTAAGCGGTTATTCTGTTCCTGCTGATTGTATTTATAAGTAAGATTGTCGAACAGTGTAGCACTGTTACCGCTTCTTGTCAGCGATGTAATGTTCCCGTTCAAATCATAATCAATATCCATTTTGTATTGCTCGCTGAATGCAGATTCAAAACCTGCTTCGCTGCCAAACAGCATTTTAGATTGACGAATTCTATTTGCCTGGTCGTAGCTGTAGGCCTGCACAAATGTTTTACGGGCATCGCCACTGAAGCCGTGCAACACACTCATCATGCTGTTTTGAATATTGCCATTGTAAAGCGGCTTCGAAAAACCGGTATTCAAAACTGACGAAGGTGATTCGGGATAAAACTGCGCCCCCTCTGCTCCAATCTTTTTGTAATCGTTTGGAAAGTAACTCAGCAATTCAGCGGTTACATCTTTCGGAAAACCTGCTGAATGTAACCCGCCATCTTCCGTTCCATCTTTACCCATGTCTAAATTGCCATTTCCGGTGGTGTAGCTGTTAATACCTTTCAACCAACCCTGTATGGTGTAAGCATAATCAACACCCTGAATTTTCTCGTTGCCGATTTCAATACGTGCCAACGGACCGTGCTGGTAGTAGTAAAACGCAGCATCGGCATCGCGTAAACGTTCCGGGGTGTATTCAGAGGTGGAAGTATGCACTTTCGTAACACGCTTGTTGGCATCGTAGCTCAGCCAGTGAAAAAACTGGTCTTCCTTACCCTGCTGATAGACAATGCGTGTAATTTGTCCGCTCAGCTTATCGAAAGTATAGTCGGCTGTTTTTACGGCACTCGCACCGCTTAGCCCCAATGAAGGATAATGCTGCACCAATCGCGTAACATTTCCTAAGGCATCGTAACTGTATGCCGCCACATAGGCATCGGTGCCGCCATTCGCTTTGTAACTAACAGATGACGGCCTGTTGCGCAGACGTTTTTGTCCACCCACCAGACTAAAATACGATGCCAACGTAGAAGGCTCATCATAATTGGTTTGTGTAACTTCCGCACGACCGCTTAATGAGCCGGTGTGTGTGCTATAGGCTTTGAAAGTTTGCCATGCTCCGCTGTAGTTAGTGCGGCCACTTTCTATGAGGCGGTTGTTGGCATCGTATAGAATATATGATGCTTGGCTATTTGCAGCCTGCACAGCATTTCTGCTGGCAATACTGCGACCTGCAAAGTCATAAGCATATTTCACAGTGCCTTCATCGGGTGATTTTTTTTCAGCTACAGCTCCAAAACTGGTGTAACTGTAGGTGGTTGATAGTTTATGCCTTGGAAATGCTCCCCTTGATATCTCTC